>CAJPSE010000130.1 GCA_905373185.1 uncultured Fretibacterium sp. | reverse complement strand
GAGCGCCGTGGCGAGCAGCATCCACCCCTTACCGGAGCGGAACGCCAGGCGGAAGTTCATGATGTAGTTGTCCACCTCCCGGTCGAGCCACTGGAAGCAGCCGATCACGCGGCGGTTGGACTTCACCAGGTTCAGCCGCTTCATCCACAGGATGGCGATCTTGCCCAACCGCTTGAGGGCGCCCGGACGGAGAACGGTGAAGAGGATGAACACCCACGTACAGCCGATGACGGCGAAGACGTAGAAGACGAGCCCCTTCAGGAAGGGACTTGCCTCCAGGATGGAGGGCTCCAGGAACAGGGCCGTGGGGACGACCAGGCTCAGGATCAGGACGGTCAGCATGGTGCGGATCAGGGTGATGGCGATGCCCTTGCCGATGGGGACCCCTTTCTTATAGAGGACGTAGACCTGGAAGGGACCGCCCCCGCTCTGCATGGGGGTGACCGCGCTGCCGAAGTAGTTCAGCCAGGTGAGGACGATTCCCATGGAGAACGGCACCCTTTCCTGCGCCGCGTGGGAGAGCGCACAGAAACGTCCCGCGTCGCACATCCAGGAGAGGAGGACCACCCCCAGGGCCCCCAGCAGCAGGAGCTTGTTCGACGAGAGCAGGGAACGAACGGTTTCGTGATCGACACTTTTGGCTATGATGATCGCATTGGCCCCGAAGGCCAGCAGGATAAAGAGGATCAAACCTTTACGCAGGGACAAATTGAAATTCCTCCATTACACATCCAGACATCAAACAGCAAGTGCAACAGTATCAAGTAAGACAGCATACCCCAAACGGGACAACCATAAGGCGGGAAAATCACGGAGAAAGGGCCGAAAGCACGGCGCACGGCCTTGCGTCCTGTGTGCCCGCGCCCCTTACCGGTTCTGGGGGACGGAGAGCCTGCCCAGCATCAGCGCAAGTTCATCGATGCTCGGGAGCAGTTCGTGACGCAGGACCAGGGCCATTTGAGGGTATAGCTTCTCGTCCATCAGGCCGATGAGGCGATTCAAGATGTCCAAGAGCCCCTCACGGAATGCCTGTTCCTCCGGCTCGGCGGAGGGCCTGGCCGTCAGCGTTCTGCAGCGCTCGTAGACGTCCAGCGCCCAGTCCAGTCCCTCCATCGCCTCGGACAGAGCGTTCTGCGCGGACGAGGTCCCGCCCTCCTCGAAGCGGTCGGCGATCTCCCCAATGCCCTTCTTCAGGCGCGAGACGTAGCTCAGGGCCTCGGTGAGCGTCTCCCCGACCAGGAGGCGGACCGGGGTGAGCGCGAAGTGCGCCGACATCCCCCCCGACAGGCCAAGAAAGGCCTGATCGTCCATCTCCACACCGTCGACTTGAAGTCCCGTGAGGACGAGGCCGGAACGGGCGGCCTCCGCCCTCACGGCCTCCAGAATCTCCAGTGGTGACGCCGTGGACGGGATCTCGCGGCGCTCCTGTCCGTCAATCGATACCTTCATCGTGACCCCCCTGTTCCGATTTCCAACTCGACGCCCCGGAAAGTCCGGTGCGCCCAAACGCCTCCCCATCCCGGGGAAGGGATGGGGAGGACGGAAAACGCGTAATCGTTGTGAGGACATCAATGTTCCTATTTTAGGTTCTTATTTTAGCATACTCCGGATCGCTTATGTTTGAGCCGTCCGGCGCCGATACTCAATTTGGGATATAATGAACACGCATCGGCGGAGTCCGATGCATTTTGTCCGTGCCGAAGAACAGGAGGGTTTTGTATGGCGGACATGTCCGTATCGGGTATCGCGTCCGGGATCAACTGGGACGAGATGATAACGAAGATCCTGAACAAGGCGAAGAAGCCCGCGCTCGTGATGGTGGAGAAGCGGGATACGCTCAGCCGGAAGAAGGAGTATTTCGAGGAGTTCAAGATCGCGCTGCAGAAGCTGAACAGCGCGCTGTCGCCGCTCAAGCTTCCCTCGACCTACAAGGCGAAGGGGATAGAGATAGAACGGATCGACAAGAGCGGCTCCTACAAGGGCGTGCTGACGGCCACCGTCAACGCGGATGCGGAGGTCAACGTCCACGACCTCGAGGTCCTGAAGCTGGCCAAAAGTCAGGTTCAGCGTTCCAATGCCTTTTCGGACAAGATCTCCGGGGCCTTCACGGGCGCCCTGAGCGGGGCCTCGGAGGCCCACTTCTGGATCAGCATCGGCGGCCGGAGGCTGCGCATCGAGGTCCATTCCGAAGACACGCTGGAGTCCCTGGCCAAGCGCATCAACACGACTCTCAAGACGCAGAGGCCGCCGTTCGGCGTGACCGCTTCCGTCGTGGACAAAAAGCTGATCCTGAAGAGCGACGCCACCGGCCTGGGCGAGGACACCCGGAAGGTCTCGATGACCCGCTCCAGCAAGGCATACGACCTTTTGGGGGATATGTATATCGACCCCAGAGCTCTGAAGGATCTGGTCGTCAAGAGCAAGGATGGCAAGAAGACCTGGAAGCGGGGCGTGGACTTCGATATCACGGCCGGGAACCAGATCCGCTGGCGCGACTACGAGCCGCAGACGGCCCCTGCCGGGGCGACCTATCAGGTGAAGTACAAGGCGAAGTCCGGGGATGTCTATACGACGGGCGGAGCGACCTATGGCCCAAGCGACATCGTGCGCGGTAAAGGCAATGTGGATAAGGATGCGCTGCCCTTTACGCCCCAGGTGCCGACAAACACCTCCATCAAGGACAAGAACGGTGTCACCTATCAGTACGGTACGGATTTCAAAATCGAGGGGAAATCCGTAAAGTGGCTGGGGACGAATCGCCCCGAGGAGGGCGTCGCCTATAAGGTCACGTATGAGCCTGCTGCAAACGAGGAGTTCACGCTCAACGTCAAACGCGGCGTTGAGGACGAGGTCACCATGGGTACGACGACCTATGAGGACTTCGCCAGGGGAAAGTCCGTCATCAAACAGGGCGGCAGGACCTACGTGCAGGGCGAGGACTTCGACGTCGTGAGCGACGGCGGCAGCCCGGCCAAAGCCGTGGTGCGCTGGCGGCCCGAGGCGGGCTGGAACGCCCCCGGACCGGGCACGACCTACGACTTGGAGCTGACGAAGGCCGACGGGACGACGCAGACCTTCAGCGTAACGCGGGCAAACGAAGATAAGCTCACCATGAAAGAGTGGGGCTTCACCAAGGCGACGGGAACGATTGACCCGACGGCCACCTACGTCTATCAGGATCCCCCGACGACCTTCGGGACGGGTACTTTCAGTCCGTCCACAATTTCTTCCACGCAGACTTTTACTCTCACCTGGACTCAGCCCTCGACGCCTCCCGTTCCCCGCACGGACCCTCCGGGGAATGGCGCGGGCAGCAAGCTGATCACTCCCAGGTCCGGCGACGAGTACACGGTGGAGTACAAGCACGAGAAGAACACCTTCACCCTATCGGACGACGGGACGGGGATCCTGGGCGCGCTGGGGCTGGATCGGAAGGACGAGGCGCACTACACGGCCGCCGAGGACGCGGAGATGATCCTGAATGGCGAGAAGGTGACGCGGTCGTCCAACAAGATTGGCCCTGAGTACAAGAACGAGCTGCTCAAGGGGGTGACGATGGAGCTCAAGGGCCTGGGGCACGTCTCCATGGACATCTCCCACGACCTGGAGGCCTCCGTCAAGGCCATCCAGGCCTTCACCGAGGCCTACAACGACGTGATGAAGTGGATCAACGTCAAGTCCTCGGAGAAGGCCGTGGACGAGACCAAGAAGGCCACCCTGCCCTCGAACGACTTCCGCATGAAGTGGGGCCTGCTCTTCGGCAACTCCCTCCTGCGCGAGGCCAAGGGCAGGATGCGCCGCTCCGTCACCCAGACCTTCTCCCACACGTTCAAGCAGCGTAAGAGCCGGGACCCCATCTATGGGACGATGGAGCAGAACGGCCTGAAGGGGCAGAGCACGCTGCGCATCACGGTGGGGGCCCGCACCGCCGACATCACGATCAACCCGGAGGACACGCTCGAGTCCATCGCGGCCAGGATCAACGACACCTCCCAGAAGGGGGAGGCCAGCGCCCTGCACTACGATCCCGATGGGCGGAAGTACCCCACCCCCTTCGCCAAGGCCTCGGTCTCGGACGGCAAGCTGGTGATCGACGCGGGCACGGAGCGTCCGGTCCAGGTTTCGGGCACCCCCGTCCTCAAGGCCCTTGGCATGGACTACACCTATACGGGCCTCTACCAGATGGGGCTCAAGACCACCTCCACCGACCACGGCAAGAGCGGCGAGCTCGAGTTCAACTCGCGGGACTACATGAAGGCGATGACGAAGAACTCGGAGGAGGCCACGGACGTAATGCTGGCCTTCGCCAAGGACATGCAGACGTTCGCGGACGGGATGCTCCGATCCTCCGCCGCGAGCGGCGACAGCGGCAAGGGGGCCGCCAAGGGCGCCGTAGTGCGGGCTATCGACGGCATCGACACGGAGATCAAGTCGATAAACAAGTACCTGAACACGTTCGAGCAGCGCCTGCAGAAGAAGAAGGAGACGCTCTTCAAACGGTTCTCCGAGGCCGAGCGGAACCTGTCCAAGCTGATGCAGCAGGCCAGCTGGCTCAATAATGTTACGGCCCAGCTCCAAGGGGCGGGCAAGAGCCAGCAGTAGCCACGGACGCGCAGCGGCGATTTTGCGAGGGGGCGGGTTCCCGGCGGGGCCCGCCCTTTTGTGCTGTGTTATCATTTATGGCTGAGTATCAGAGACCGTCGGAGGTGTGACTGTGATTTCCAGCGACGAAAACACGAGGGTCGGGACGGGCCGCATGGATTGTGATGGTCGTGATGATTGCGACGATCGCAGCGATTGCGGCGACCACAAGGATAAAGGGCATTATTTCGACGAGATCGTCGACCTGATAGAACGGCTGAGGGCCCCGGGAGGCTGTCCCTGGGACCGGAAACAGACGCTGGAGGACCTGCGCACCTGCATTACGGAGGAGGCCTACGAGCTCGCGGAGGCCATCACGGAGCGGGACATGGACAAGGTCCGGGAGGAGTCCGGGGACCTCCTGCTGCAGGTCGTCTTCGTGGCCTCGCTGGCCCGGGAGCACGGGGACTTCGACATGCGGGATATCGTGCGCACGATCTGCGACAAGCTGATCCGGCGCCATCCCCACGTGTTCGGGGACGTCGAGGCCAGGGACAGCGATGCGGTCCTGAGGAATTGGGAGAGCATCAAGCTGGAGGAGCGCCGCGCCCGAAAGGAGGACCTGTCGGTCCTGGCCGGGGTGCCAGCCGGGCTGCCTCCGCTCCTCAAGGCCCACCGGATGCAGGGCAAGGCGGCGCACGTCGGGTTCGACTGGCCCGGGGGCGACGCCGTCCCGCTCTTCGCGAAGCTGAACGAGGAGGCCGCCGAACTGCGGGAGGCCGTGGAGCACAAA
>CAJPSE010000129.1 GCA_905373185.1 uncultured Fretibacterium sp. | reverse complement strand
CCAACAGGTCCAGAAGCTCAGGGTGCAGGCTGACCTCCGGCTCGTCGATCATCGTGGAGGGCAGGACGGAGACCGCTTTCAAGGAAGCCCTCTCCGCTTTTCTGCGCTCACGAATTTCCCGAATGCCCAGGCTGGATTTCCTGCCCCAGGACGGCCGCATTCCAAAGGCAGAAAAACTGAAACGTTTGGTGCATAACTTATTGCAGGGAGGCTCGGATCACGTCATCGCTCTGACGGACGTCTACACGGGGACCCAACCGCCCGACTTCAACGATGCCGCAGATGCCAGGGCCAAGATGCGTCAGTGGGTCGGGAACGAGCCGAGGTTCCATCCACACGCGGCACAGCATGACTTCGAGGCCTGGCTGTTGCCCGACTGGACGACGATCCAAAAGCTGGCACTTCACGACAAAGCCGCCCCTCCCCCCTTCGGGGCAGCCCCCCTTGCATAAGCAGACGACCGGCGAGGTACGAGCCGTGTCGGTCGCTTAGGTTTTTCATCAAGGGGGCCTTTCCTGCTTTTCTTTAAACGCGACTTGGTATGAGCCCCGGCTGAAACCGCCCTCTGAGGAAGAGCCGGTTTTCAGCCTCTCCGGAGCCACAAACTCAGAAAATAAGCGATCATAATAAAATAGGTCTGTCTGCCGATGAGTTTGACGACGAGAAGAAAGGATTCGTCGCCACGGTAGGCTTCAAAAGAGACGAAGAGATGCCACAGGAACCAGCTCAGACAGGGCAGGGAGAAGAAGGCCTCGTCCGTTCCCCTTTGGGAGAGGATGTCGTTTTGCTCCAGAAAGGAGCACAAGAGGTATGTCGCGGGGATCGAAAGGAGCCCGAACAGAAGATACATTCCGCTTCCGCTGAGAATCGGGAACAGCAGAGAACCCCCTACGGCTCCCAGTAAACGGATCCTGCGGCGGCGCTTCTCCTCCTTCTCGCGCCTCGCCTCGAAGAAGAGCAAATTCGCTATGGCATCCGGCGAAAAGCTCCCTTGCGGCACCGAAACGTCGTGATTCCGTTGTGCCGAAATATCCGACTTGTTCTCGAATTTCTCCTTCAGGACCGCGTAGGCCGTCTTCACCTCCTGATACTTCATTGCAGCCTCAGGGGACGGGTCGTTTTCAGCGCTGTAGAGACAGCACAAAAGGCAATAGGCCCGATGGACAGCAGTGAACGGTGAGTCTCCAGGTACTCCAAGGACGGCATAGGCTCGCAACTCATCCATACCCAAACCCCCTTCGGCATTGCAGTGAATACAGACAAGTATAGGACATAACACGGCTTCGAGGAAGGGGCCTCGGCTCCCCAATCCACAGATCGTGACGGTTTTTATCGAGGATCAAGCCAGTCCTTGCACAGGTTAAACTGACTCTGGCGTCGACGCCTGCACCCCGACGCCCCGGACGGGGCGTGACGCCGCGGGGCCGCTGCGCCGGTCCTCGACCCTGTCTGAGAAGGTCCGGGCCCCCTTTGCCCCATCGGCCCTGCCGCGTATAATAAGCGAGAATTTGTGCACGATCTTCAGGATGCCGAGAGGGCTCGTGGCGTCTTATCCTTGGGGGCGTGAAGGCGGCGGACAGCGCGAAAAACCTGTCCCCGCCGCGTGTTAAAATTCTGCCCATGGATTGGAAAAACTGCGACAGCACAGCCCGGCAGAAATTTTTCGATCGTTCAGACTTTCAAGGAGGAGTGATTGTGATGACGTCATGGGCTGCGAGGTTTGGAACTGCGGTGCTCTGTCTCGTCCTGGCTGCACTGTCTCCCGCCGGAGCGGAGCCGACGGTGGAGGCGATGGCCGCCCAGATGCTGATGGTCGGCTTCCGGGGCACGGAGGCGGGGCCGGAGTCTCCCATCGTGCGTCACATTAAGGCAGGAAGCGTCGGCAACGTCATCCTGTTCTCGCGCGACCAGACGAACGGAGCGGGAACGGAACGGAACATTCGATCGCCCGAACAGCTCAGGGCGCTGACGGCGGCGCTCAAGGCCGCGGCCCCTGCGGACATGCCGGTCTGGGTCGGCCTGGATCAGGAGGGGGGCAGAGTTCAGCGCCTGCGTCCCGGCCTGGGGTTCGCCGAGGACTACCCCTCCGCCCAGGCCCTGGGGGCCAGCGATGACATCGCCCTGACCCGAGGCACGGCGGAGCGGATGGGGCGCGAGCTGGCGGAGCTGGGGATAGACGTGGATTTCGCACCGGTGGCCGACGTGGACGTCAACCCCGCAAGCCCGGCCATCGGCGCGCTCGGACGCAGCTTCGGCGCCGATCCCGAGGCGGTCGCCCGGCACGCGGCCGCGTTCTCCGATGGGCTGCGGGCCGCCGGGGTCGTCCCCTGCCTGAAGCACTTCCCGGGGCACGGCAGCGCCGCCGCGGACACCCATATCGGCGCCGCAGACGTGACGCACACCTGGAGGGAGGAGGAACTGATCCCCTACTGTCGGGCCGTCGCGTCCGGATGGCGGGGCGCGATCATGACGAGCCATATTTTCAACGCCGCGCTGGATCCCGACCTGCCCGCCTCGCTGTCCCGGAGGATTGTGACCGGCCTGCTGCGCGAAACCCTGGGCTGGGACGGGGTCGTCATCACGGACGATCTGGACATGGGGGCGTTGACGCAGCGCTACAGTCTGGAGGAGCGCATCCTTCTGGCCGTCTCCGCCGGGTCGGATCTGCTGATCTTCGCCCAAAACATGAAGGGCATGGACTTCGACCCCGACTTTCCGAAAAAGGCCCACGAGACTCTGGTGCGTCTGGTCAGGGAGGGCCGGATCCCGGAGGAACGGCTGCGCAGGTCGTGGGATCGGATCGCGGCAATGAAGCAGAAACGGAGCCCTGAAACCACAGGCTGCAATGGCTTCACCGGGAGAAACACACTCGAGGCAGAGAGCTGATCGAGATGGATGGATTCGGAACGCTGGATATCTATAAAGACAGGGAAATGGCAGAAGCAGGACTGCCCTATAAAGAGAAGGTACGGCAACTCCTGCGAGCCTCCGTCGCGCCAGAGACCCGCCGAGCCTATGCCTCGCGCCTAAAGTGCTTCTTCGCCTGGTGCGAAACCGAAGGTGTTTCGACCGCCTTCCCAACGTCGCCGGAGGTCCTCGCCGCCTACGTGGCCAGCCTCGCCGACAATGGGGCCGCCCCCGCGACGGTCGAGCAGACCCTCGCCGCCATCGCCGCAGCGCATCGAGCAGAAGGGATTCCGTCCTCCACCGAAACTCTCCTCGTGAAGAAAACCCTGAAAGGATATCGCCGCGAGCATGGCACTGCTCCTCGTAAGAAAGACGCGGCCACCATCGAGGTCGTGCGGATGCTCCTGGCTGCAACGGCACGGGACGATTCTCCGAAGAACATCCGGGACGCCGCCATCATCTCCCTGGGCTTCGCCGGCGCCTTCCGCCGATCCGAGCTCTCCGCCCTGGACATCAAGGACCTGAAATGGACCGTTCGTAATGACGAGGAGGTCCTGATCATCAACGTCCTTCGGTCGAAGACGGACCAGGAAGGACAGGGGCTTGTTAACTGCTTATTGAAACATATCTAAACATGTGCAATAATATTCAATATGAACAGATATATAAGCATTGGAGAGGCAGCTCAACTATTAGGAGTTTCCGTCTCTACGCTTCGGCGTTGGGATCGGGAAGGCAAGGTGTCCTCAGTCAGGACTTCCGGGAATCAGCGTCGCTATGACCTGGATGTTTTACTTCCTCACCGGGTTCGGCAAAAAACGGACTGTCGCAAAACTCTGGCGTATGCTCGTGTCTCCAGCCACGATCAAAAAGAGGACCTGGAACGTCAAAAACAGGTTCTGGAACTGTATTGCGCACATCAAGGCTGGACGTTTGAGGTTATCTCAGACCTCGGCAGTGGCATGAACTACCACAAAAAAGGTTTGAAGCGACTTCTGAATGAAATTCTTGATGGTTGCGTCGCTCGCCTGGTTGTGACCCACAAAGATCGTCTTTTGCGCTTCGGAGCAGAGCTTGTGTTTGCCATCTGCGAAGCGAAAAACGTGTCGGTCGTTATCCTGAACAGCGGTGAGAATACGACGTTTGAGGAGGACCTTGCAAAGGACGTTCTTGAGATCATCACCGTGTTTTCTGCTCGTTTGTACGGTTCGCGCTCCCGAAAGAATCAGAAGTTGCTTGAAGGTGTGAAAAAGGCTGTGGAGGAAGCTCAACAATGCTGAGAGCCCACAAGATTGCACTGGCCCCAAATAACGCGCAGGCGACGCACCTTGCTCGCGCTTGTGGTGTGGCTCGTTTTGCTTACAACTGGGCTCTGGCGGAGTGGACTCGCCAATACGAGGCATGGAAGGTGGATAACAGCCTGCCCAGGCCCAATCAAATGGCGTTGCGTCGACAACTGAACGCTATCAAGCGCTCCGAGTTTCCCTGGATGCTTGAGGTCACCAAGTGCGCACCTCAGATGGCCATCGTGCAGCTTGGGGAGGCGTTCAGGAACTTCTTCGCCAAACGGGCGGGATACCCTAAGTTCCGGAAGAAGGGCGTCCATGACCGCTTCTCCATCAGCAACGATCAGTTTCAAATCAAGGATCGGCGTATTCGCATCCCCAATCTGGGTTGGGTGAGGATGCGTGAGGCATTGCGTTTCCGTGGGAAAATCGTGTCCGCGACGATATCTCGTGTCGCGGACCGGTGGTTTGCAAGCATCTGCGTCGAAATCAGTGACACGGAGAATGCAGCTTCGCTCAACCTCCGGTCCATTCCCCAGGCCGAAAGCCAAGGTGCTGTGGGAGTGGATTTAGGAGTGTCGGCACTCGCTACACTGTCAACGGGAGAGGTTATATCCGGCCCGAAGGCGTTGGCTCGATTGCTGCCGCGCTTAAGGCGCTTATCCCGTTTCGTGGTGCGGAAGCAAAAAGGCTCTGCAAACCGCAGAAAAGCGCGGCTGAAGCTTGCGCGCCACTACGCTCGCATAGCGAACATCCGAGCCGATGCGCTGCATAAACTGACGAGCGACCTGACACGGCGTTTTGAGTTAATCGGCATTGAAGACTTAAACGTGAAAGGGATGCTGAGCAACCGCCATCTTTCTCGTTCGGTCTCGGATATGGGTTTCTTTGAGTTTCGCCGTCAACTGGACTACAAGGCTCGTGATACGGGCTCGCTTGTCGTGATGGCGGACCGCTGGTTTGCGAGCAGCAAGACGTGTTCGGACTGCGGCTGGAAGCTTGAAGAATTGCCGTTATCCGTTCGATCGTGGACCTGCCCGAATTGTGGAGCGGAGCACGAGCGGGATGTGAATGCTGCAAAAAATCTGAAGGAATACGCCGTGAGTTCCACGGTGTCAGCCTGTGGAGAGGAAGGCTCTGACCAGGGACGCAAGTTTTTGGTGAAACCGGCCTCAGTGAAGCAGGAAGTCAGCACTAAAGAT
>CAJPSE010000128.1 GCA_905373185.1 uncultured Fretibacterium sp. | reverse complement strand
GGATCGCCATCATCCCCCCCGACTCCCCCCAGGCACGGCGTCGGCCCGTTCGGCCGCCTATCGATCCCGAGCTGCCCAAGGTCCCGCTCTACACCCCTCCGGAGCCCGGCGCGGGGCCCTTCGACGGCGATGCGTGGCAACCCTCGGTCTACGTTCCGCCGGGACGGGAGAGCACTCTCGAGGGGGGCGAGCCCGCCTATGCGCCGCCCGAGTCCCGGATTGTCCCTTTGGCGCCGCCTCCTGCGCTGGAGGTTGGCGTCGCCCTCCCGGCGGGCGGAACTCCGGCCCCCATCCCTCAGCCGGCGCCATCCGCGGAGGTTCCCCCCGTTCCTGTGGGCGTGCAGCCCGGTCGGGCTCCTGTCTATCAGCCCCCGCTACCCAATGCGAGGGCTGGGGGCGCGGCGCCGGGCGAGGTTTCTGCGCCTCCGGCGGCGATAGGGACTCCCCCCGTCGGAGGTGTGGTCGTCTCGGGGGATGCCCCGGCCTATCGACCTCCCGTCCCGGGGGCGGTGTCGGCCGGACCGGCGTCGGGGGATCGGCCGGTTTACCTTCCTCCGTTGCCGGCGGATAAAAAATGAACGACAAAAAGGGGGATTGGGGCCCCTGACGAAAAGGATTTCGCAGACCCCGCCCTCCCGAGGGCGACCTCTCGGGACCCTTTTCGCGTCTATCTCAAAAGAAGGAGCGAGTGAGAGATGAAGAGCAAGTGTTTTGCGGCCAAGGCGCCGTCCCTGTTGGTGTTGGCTTTTCTATTGGCCTTTGTGATGGAGGGGGCCGGCGGCGCGGCCGTGTGGGTGAACGCTGCGGACCCGATCCTGATCACGCAGCCCGCCTATTCGGGAATGCAGTTTTACGTTTATCGCCCCTATAACATCCCCGGCGGGTGGTATGCGACCTACGACGGCTACCCCGTATTCAGGAATGCGGACGGCATTTGGGTATACGGTTCCTGCGTCGGGGCGAATATCGTGCCGACCGCCTATGTCGTAGGCTCGGTCGTCCCCTCCGTGGCAGGGCTGGTGCCGTGGGTCGCGGCGCCCGTCTGTGCTCCGGCCGTCGCGCCGGTTGTCGTCCCATCCGTCCCGGTCGTTGCTCCGGTCGCCGTCGTCGCCGCTCCAATCTATGTTCCCTGCTGGGTTCAGAACCCCAATTTCGTGGCCATCGGGGGGTGGGGGAGGAGCGTGGATCGCATCGGAGTGCTGGGCAAGCCCGCGGTCCCCGTGGCGTGGAAGGGGACTCGCCCCAATGTGATCTATGCCTGGACGGGCCGAAGCTGGTACCAGATATCCCTTCGGGACTGCCAGCATCCTGTGGACGCGCTGCGCGGCAGGCTGTACGAGCTGGCCTGCATGAGCAACAGGAACAATCTGGTCTGGACGGATCAGGATATGAACGTCCTGGCCCAGCACGCCGCAGTCTGGGGTTACCGGTGGATGGGGCAGATCCTCCCCGTTCGGTGACGCGCAGCTTGCCGTGTTTGTTGACGGTCTGCAATTCCGCAGTAAAAGACGAGGAGTGATGGCGTTGTTGTCCCTTCGGCGTTTTGGCCCGATCGCCTGTTTGCTTTCGGGCTTCCTGATGGCTTTGGCCTCAGTGGTTTTGGCCTCGCCGGCAGAGGCCAGGGTTTACGTGGCCGAGCCCCTGCTGGTGGCGCAGCCGTCCTACGCGGGGATGCAGTTCTACGTGTACCGGCCCTACAACATGCCGAAGAACTGGTATGTGACCTTCGACGGCTATCCCGTGACGAAGAACCGGGATGGGGTCTGGGTGTATGGCACCGCGTCCGGACCCAACCTGAATCCGACGAACTACATCGTCGGGTCGGTCGTGCCTACCATGGCGGGGATCGTACCCTGGGTGCGCCCGGCCCAGATTTCGTCGCACGTCACGGTGCCGCCCCCCGAGGTCGCGGCCGTGCGACAGCCCGGCCTTCCGCCCTCACGTTCCGCCGGAGGCGAGACCCATTCCACGTGGGTGCCGGACTGGAGCTTCAACCCCCGCTTCATGGCGATCGGGAACTGGCAGAGCAGCGTCGACCGTATGGGCGTCCTGCACAATCCCGCGGTCCCCGTCGCCTGGAAGGGGAACTTCCCCAGGGCTATCTATGTGTGGACGGGTCGGAGCTGGTATCAGATTACCCCGCGTGCCGATCAGCGCCCGGTGGATGCCCTCAAGGGCCAGCTCTACGAGCTCACGCGGATGGTCAAGCGCAATCGGTTCATCTGGTACGAGGCCGATATGCCCGTGCTGGCGCAGCAGGCGACGGAATGGGGATATTACTGGATGGGGGAGGTCGTGCCGTCCCGATGAAGAGAGCATTCTCCTGCGTTCTGGGTGCGATCCTGACCTGTTCGCTTTTCCTGCTTGTGGCGATTCCCGCCGGTGCGTTGCCCCCGGTCCCGGACCCTGCTCCCGCGGTCATCACCGTCCCCGACTGCGGGGACGGCTTTACGATGGACGTGCGTCCGCGCCGCAATCCCGAGGCGCTCGGGACCGTTACGCGCGACGGCTATCCCGTCCTGCTGGACCGCAGGGGGGAAAATCGTTACATTCTGTCCCGTGGCGTGGATATCCCCGTGCCGGTGGTCCGAAGGGGCTTCCCGTTGCCGGATTGCGTTCCGGGTGGGGCGTATTGAGGGAAACTCTGATTTAATCCATGAAGCACCGAAGCACCCCTGATGGAACCCCTAAGCGACCCGCTCAACTCGCTTCCGCTCGTTGGCGGTCTGCTTATGTGGTACCCCAGCTTGCCTGTTTCGAGTAAGAAACTTGCCGGGGCCGCCGCTATCCCCAGAGGGGAGCCTTCCGGCAACCGCTCGCTTCGCTTGCGGGCCGATCAGTCTCAGGATAGCGGCGTGGGGGCTTTAAGCAGACGACCGGCGAGGTACGAGCCGTGTCGGTCGCTTAGGTTCTTCACCAGGGGGCGAAGCCCCCATGTTAATTTTTAAGGAAGCGCTGGAGACTTTTGCCTATAGATGTTTTGCATATTTACCTTTTGAGAAATATGCGATTTTGTTTTAATCAGCGCTTCCTGAGACTTCAGGCTCCTTGTCGGCCACATCGCACATTATTATAATGAAGGACACTTTCTCTTTCGGTTATGTTATACTTAATTACAGCTGAGGTTGAGGAAGTGATGTTTCGTGCCGAGAACGCTCACATCCATCAAAGATGAGATTTTCTCTTACAAGGGCCAGCTGGTTCGCTGCAGAATGTCCAAGGGAAGGAACAGGACCGAGGAGACGGAGGGTATCCTTCTTGATGTCTACCCCAAGCTTTTCACCTTGTACAACGAATCCAGTGCAAGCACCGTCTCCTTCAGCTACGCGGAGATACTCACCCGAGAGGTCGAGCTTGAAATTGTGACTCGCGTTTAGGGTTTTAGGTAAGACACCCCCGGACGAGGTCCGGGGGTGTCTTTTTCAGGTCCTTTTTCCTTCACTCCTGGAGGGGCCATGGGGGCTCACGGAATGACCTTCACTATTTTTTCGGGGGAGTTGCCGCTGTGCGCTTCGTCCTGCCTTCCTTTGCAAAACTGAACCTTTCCCTACGGGTGACCGGGCGTCGGGATGACGGCTATCACGACCTCGTCTCCCTCTTCCTCAGGATCCCCTCGGGGGAGACGCTGCGCGTCCTCCGGCGCCCCGATCCTGCTTCCGGAGACCTCGTCAACGTCGAGGGGATGGAGCTGGAGGGGGAGAACATCGTCGCGAGGGCCCTGCGCCTCGCTCGGGAATCGGGCCTTACCGTCCCCTCTCTGGATATAGAGATCTTGAAAAGCCTTTTCCCTGGTGCCGGCCTGGGGGCGGGGAGCGGCAACGGGGCCGCATTGCTTCGGTGGCTTGCCGCGGAGATTCCGGATCCTCGATGGCCGGAGATTGCCCGCAGGACGGGTGCGGATGTTCCCTGCCTTTTCTCCGGTTTTCCCGTCACCCTGGTATCGGGGATAGGGGATTGTCTTGAGCCCCTGCCCGCGCTTTCCCTGGGGGGCTGGGTCCTCTTTCCCGAGTGGAGCGTGGGCACGAAGGGGGCCTACGACGAGCTGGACGCCCGGCATCCCGGGGGGTACCCGCTTTGCGCGTCCGAGGCCAGGGATGAGGCCCTGCGTCTTTATGCGGCGCTCCAAAAGGGGGAACGCGTCGGACTGCTCCCAAACGACTTTGCGCTGCCGCTTCTTGAGCGTGTTCCCGGATATCGCGAACTTTTCGGGACATTGGAGCGATCGGAGGCCCTGGCCTGGGGCATAACGGGCAGCGGTGGTGCGGCCTTCTGCCTCTTTGCCGCCCCTGTGCCCAGCTTGGACCGTCCGGAATGGGTGCGTCAAGTTCTGTATTTTTCCTGATGCGAGGCGCCTGACGGGAGGCGCTTGAATGGGGGGCGGGCACGTTTCGGTAAGCCCGCCGATTTTTGTCTTTCGTTGAGGAGAATCCATGCTGAAAAAATTTTTTGTTTCGGGAGCGCGTACCTTCCTGGGCCTTGCCGTCCTCTTCTGCCTGGCCGGTCCCCTCTCCCCGGCCTCGGCTGCGGAGAGCAAGCTCTACGACCTGTTTTGGCGGCGTTCCTGGGCCGCGATGGACGAGGCCTATGCCTCGAAGCGGGACAAGTCCCCCCGGGACCACGCCTTGATGGTCAATGCCCTGCGCCTCCGCGGCAAATGGCCCGAGGCGGTCTCGATTCTGGAGGCACAGGGGAATGCCTTTCCCCAGGGGATCCGTCCCTACGCTGATATGACCCTTCTGCTGGGCTACGAGAGAATGGGGCGGGCCGAGGAGGCTCTGAATCTGTCGGAGCGGCTTTGGAAGTCCGCCCCGAGGGAGCTGAAATATTACGTCGCCGCGGCCCAGCATCGCCTTCTGAAGGATGGGGACCCCAAAAAAGTTCAGATGGCCCTGGAACGGATGCTCCAGACCGCCGATACGAAGGAGCGCAGAATTTATGCCCTCTCCCGCCTCATCCGTCTTCCAGGCCCGCCGAAGGACCGAACCGCTCAGGCCCTGAGCCTTCTCAAACTGCAGGCCGGCAACAAGGCGGCAGCCGAGTTGCTGGCACGTCACAAGAAGCCGTGGCCGCAGTCCGTTCGCGTTGCCTTGGGCGTCCATGCCCATCTTGTCAAGGACGACAAGACGGCGGTCGAGCGGTTGGCTCCCATCCCCATCGGCTCCGCAGAGGGGCGGAAAGCGGCGTATTATCGGGCCTGGTCCCTCTTTCGGATGAAGCGCGGCGCGGAGGCGCTGAACCTGTGGGGGGCGCTGGCCCTGAATGGGAACGCCTACGCGGAAGCGTCCGTTCGGCGTATCGGGGTCCTTGCACGGAGCGATAAGGAGGCCGCTACCGGGATGTTGGGGCGCATCGCCGAGAAGCGCAAGGGCAAGGTCCAGGCACGCGCGCTTTTGATATTGAGCGGCCTCGTCGGCGAAAAGCGAAGGACGGAGC
>CAJPSE010000127.1 GCA_905373185.1 uncultured Fretibacterium sp. | reverse complement strand
CTCCCGAGGAGCCCCGTGTTTTTTCATTCCAGGCATAATTTATCATCGGGAGGACGCTCTTTGTGTGGCTATAATCACTTTTCGGAAGGACGCTCCTACTTTGTACGCAAAAACGGAAACCCGGCCCTGCCTGCAAGCCGACAGCTGCCCACGCACCCCCGCAGTGCGGCAGCCGTTCCGTCCGCGGGCAGCAGGCCGCAGAGCTGCGAAGCCTGTAAACAGCGGGAGGCTCACCCCTTCGGCGCACGTTTGGGGTTTCGGGGGAACCACCCCTTCTCGACACGCCGGGTCTGCTGTTTCAGCTCGCGGATGCTCCAAAGCAGGGAAAACCCCACGACCCCCAGGACGGAGGAGAGCAGGGGCCGCTCCACGAACAGGGACGCGGTGCAGAAGGCGAGGCCCCCCGCCAGGAAAACCGGCCATACCCTGTCGGAAAAGTAATACTCGCACCTGATGACGACGGGATGAAGGACGCCGATGACGATGAAGGCGGTCAGCCCGATGAGGATTCCGGACCCGTTGAGCATGCTCGCGCCCCCTCTTCCTCTACCACGTGCCCCCGGAAGCGCCGCCGAAGATCAGGGGCAGCAGCGCAGAGAAACCGCCCGCCGCCGTAAGCATCAGAGCCGGATGCAGCAAACTTCTCCAGCGCCTCGAGACGATCCCCGACAGCGCTTTGTATCCCTGATACGCCAGCAGAACCCAGAACGACATCATCGCGAGGTTCTCGGCCAGCACGAGGACCGCCGCCTTGTCGTAGTCCAGAAAGGCGAACTGCGTCGTGAGAAAGAGATAGGACGAAATATCCCTGACGAGAAACAAATGAAGCCCGCAGCCGGCCGCAAGCACGGCAAGGACGTTCAGGCCCATGCCCCTCCATCCCATACCGCGGTTGAGCCACTGGTGAATCAGGACTAGGACAAACATCCCCACCCCCAGCCACTCGTGTGCCGTCTCTCCCGTCACCTGAAGCGCCATCAGGAGCAGCAGCAGGACCGTCATCAACAGGTCGACGACCCTCTTCAGGCGCATAACGCCTCACCTCCGCCCATCATTGCCCGCCGCGGTCCATTTCCGCCCGCATCCCCATGCAGGATGCACGACCCCGCGCCGCGGGCAGGGGCCGGCTCCCCTACTTGACGAGCCCGGTCCCCACAAGCCACTCCCGGACCTTCGCCCTGGCGCCCTCCGAAAACTCCTGGGCCTCCGCCCCCAGCATCGTGAAGGCGTTGTTCACGGTCGCGCCGGAGCAGAGCTTCCCTATCGTGCCGACGGTCCCGGACAGGCCGGAGCCGGCGGCCGTGCAGAACGGAATGATGCGCTTGCCGACGAACGCCCCGGAGCCGTAGGACTCGAGAAACGTGTAGACGGCCATCGGCATGTCCCCCCACCAGTTCGGGTAACCGAGGAAGATGACGTCGTAAGGGCCGATGTCGGGCGGCGTGCTCTTCAGCTTCGGCCGCGCTCCCTCGTTCTGCTCGCGCTTCGCGACCTCGGTCGTCTCCCGGTACTCCTTGGGATACGGCCTCTCGGTCTCGATGCGGAACAGTTCTCCGCCCGTCGCCTCGGCAACGGCCTCGGCCAGGACCTGCGTGTTGCCCTTCTCGACGTAGCCCACCTGATAGTTCTCGTCGGCGCGCGAGAAGTACGCGACCAGAACTTTTGGCTCCTTTTTCTCACCCTTCCCCGGCTCAGATACCTCAACCGTCGACGTCAGCAAACCGGCCATGGGCACGGCGTTCCGTGCCAAGCGCATGCCGACCGAGGCGCTGGATCGAGCGGGGGGCAGGGAGGCGCGGGAGCATACGCGAAGAGGATTCCTCCGGGCCCGCTGGATCCTTCGTCCCGCCCGAACCGTACTCGCCATAGGTGTCCCAGCACCACTCGCCGACGTTGCCGTGCATGTCGTACAGCCCCAGCGCGTTCGGCGCGAAGCTGCCGGCCGGCGTCGTCCTCTGTCGGTACTGGCCGGGCTTTACCTCGAGCTTTTCCTGAGTGAAGTAGTTCTGCTCGATATTATAAGGGTAATGTCCGTAAAAGTTGGCCTCGTCGGGCCCGATGGACGCCCTCCCGGAGAACGGTTCGGCGCTCCCCGCGCGGCACGCATACTCCCACTCTGCCTCGGTCGGCAGCCGCCAGCCGTCGGAGGCCCGGTTCCACGTCACGGCATCCCCGGCGATCTCATAGGCCGGTGCGAGCCCGTCGGCCCGGCTCTTCGCGTTGCAGAACGTCACCGCATCGAGCCACGTCATGTTCTCCACGGGAAGGTCCGGCCCCTTGAAGGCGCTGGGGTTGCCGTTCATCACGGCCTCCCACTCGGCCTGGGTGACCTCGCGCGCGGCGATGTAAAAATCCGAGAGCTCGACGGGATGCGCGGTCTCGTCGCCGCTGCGCCACGGTTCGTCGTTCGGGCTCCCCATCGTGAACGAGCCGCCCTTGACCAAAACCATGTCGTTCTCGGCAGCAAGCGCCGCACAAGGAAGAAACGCCGCGGCAAAAGCCAACAGCCCCAAAAATTTCACCATACTGCCCCTCCTTCCGTTCCCCGGCCATTCCCTCGCTTCGGCGCGGCTACAGTCCCTCGATCCAGGCTTTGAGCGACGAAACCGACTCGCGGTTCCCGAACCGCCTGCCCGAGAGCCAGACCGCGCCGGGCGCGGACGGCTTGAGTTCATCGAGCGTGCGCCCCATGCCGGAGCCACCGGATGTCGCGAAGACGGCTACCCTCTTACCGGACAAGTTGCAGCCCTCGAGAAATGTGTTAATGATCGTCGGCGCAACGTACCACCAGATCGGAAAGCCGACCAGCACCGTGTCGTACCCCGAGACGTCGGGCAGGGCGCCTTCGATGGGAGGGCGGAACTTCGGGTTGTCCCTCATCTCGATCGAGCTGCGGCTCTTCGGGTTGTTCCAGTCGAGATCGGCCGACGTGTACGGCGTTTTGGGCCTGATCTCGTAAAGGTCCGCGCCGGCCGCCTCCGCGAGGTTCTTCGCAACTCCAGCCGTCGTCCCCGTCGCGGAGAAATAGGCGACCAGAAACTTCTTCATAGCAAAATCTCCTCCCATTCGATTTTTCAAAACCGCGATTTTTCAAAAGCATAACAGCAGTCTATAATTTAGAGTGAGCTCCAAGTCAAGGGGAGAAAGGATGAAAGGCGCAAGGCCGACGGGGGATGCGGCGAACCTGTGAATTAAGGTGGAAAACACCGCCATCTTCGACCTCGAGGTGTCGAACGAGGAAAAGCGGATAACAGGGAATGAATGATGTCGGCTGCGGCCGAGTTCATTCCCTCAGCGCCGTGACGGGCACCACGAACACGCCGTCCGGACGTCGGTAGGCTGCGGCGGCCATGCCGCAGAGAACGCAGAGGACGTCGGGCGGCTTACCCCCGGGGTCCTCGGCTATCTGCTTTCGAATCGCCAACAGGTTTGCGGCTGCGGCGTCGATCTGGTTCGCGCCCAATTTGATCTCGAAGGCACACCAACGGCCGTCCGGCAGCTCGACGACCGCGTCGATTTCCCGATCTCTGTAGTCCTGATAGTGGTAAAGGCAGGCTCCGAAGGACTCCGCATAAATGCGCAGGTCCCGCTCGCAAAGCGCCTCGAACAGAAAGCCCAGCGTCTCCAGATCGTTCAGCAGGCCGGTGCGCGTCGCCTTCAGGAGTGCACAGGCGAGGGACGGATCGGAAAAGTGCCGCTTCTCCGCCTGCTTGACACGGACGGACGAGCGTATGCCGGCGGAAAACGGCGGCTGATTGTCCGTGACGAACAGCCGCCTGAAGATATCCAGGTAGGCGGCGACGGTGCCGGCGTCAATGTCCTCGTCCTCCACGCCCTTGACGTCCTTCATCAGCGTCCTGTTGGCGGCGGTGGAGCTCTCGTTCCGGGCCAGCGAGCGCAGCAGCAGGCGCATCTTGAACGAGTCCCGCCTGACGCCGTCGATGCGGTACACGTCGTCGTCGATAATCGCGTTCAGGTATTCCGCGGGCAGCAGTGCCGCCTGTTCCGGAGCGAGCCCCAGGCTGCCGGGCCAACCGCCGCGGACAATCAGGCCGATGAGCTTCCCAAGGTCCGCCTCGCCGGTCGCCACAGGCGTCAGTTCGCCGTCGCACAGTTTTTTCAGGGAGACCTCGCCGCTGGAATCGCCCGACTCGTAGAGGGACATGGGGCGCATCCGCAGCCTGGCGATCCGTCCCGCACCGCTATGGAGAATCCCTTTATGATTCGGCGTCGCGGAACCGGTCAGGATAAAGCGTCCTTTTCCGGGGGCCTCGTCAACCTTATGGCGAACGGCATCCCAAAGGGACGGGACCTCCTGCCATTCGTCGATCAGGCGGGGCGGCTCGCCCTCCAGCACCAACGCGGGAGAAAGCTCCGCCAGCCTCCTGTTCTGGAAATTGCCCGCCGGATCACCGATATAGACGGCACTCCTGCAATGGCAGGAGGAGGTCCAGGTCTTGCCGCACCACTTCGGACCCTCGATGCAGACGGCGCCGAAGACAGAGAGGTATTCCTCCACCTTGCGGTCGATAATGCGGGGTCTGTAACCGGGATGTTTCATGCGCGATCCCCCCAGAGTTTGCTGCCTTTATCATACCTCATTCCGTCGTTTTTCAGAATCCCAACCCGTCAAATTTCGAGATTCCATTCCATCGGATTTCATGATCTCAACCCGTTGGATTTCACGAATTCCTCGCTGGGCTGTCAAGCCAAATGCAACAGGTCATTTGAAGGAGGGGAAAGCAGCCCTTACCCCCTGTGGCGGCCGAGTGAAGACGCCGCGGCAGGGACCGGAAGCAGACGCCCCGGAAATCTCACCGCAGCTGCGTCCTGAAGACGGGGAAAAAACTGTGTTCGCCGTAACTGGAAAGCCTTTTTATCCTCTTCAGGCTCTCCATGTCATCGTCCTTGATATCGAAATCCAGCTGTGCGTTCACCCTCATATGCTATGCTCCGGGTTTGCCGTCTTGGGCAGTGCTGCCATCCCCAACTGGAGAATGTAGCGGATGCAGAGCTGGGGAACGGAAACCCCGTATCTTCCCGCAATCTCCATGACAGAGCCATGGTTCAGGATTGCGCCATGAGCAACCGGCGAATACGCCTCGACCAGGATGCCATGCTCCTCGCAGAAGCGAACCATTTCAAATGGCGTATTGCCGATATGAGCCAACACCTGATTGACCATCGGCTTAACCTTGCACCTCGCGAGGATGTTCGCAAGGTCGTCCTCCAAAAAATTCGAGACCCCAATGGCACGAACCATTCCAGCGTCGTACGCATCCTCCAGCGCCCTCCACACCTCCCGGTTTTCCGCAAAGTAGCGGTCGTTTTCCCGGAATCCAGTCCAAGGCTGCGGGCTGTGGATAAGCACCATATCGATGTAGGACATCCCCATCTTCTCAAGTGTCTCGTGGATTGAGGCTTCTGCCGTCTCATAGGTTTTGTACTCC
>CAJPSE010000126.1 GCA_905373185.1 uncultured Fretibacterium sp. | reverse complement strand
CGTCGAGCGCGACATCCCGGGTGTCGACTGGGGGACGGGAAACCTGGGGCAGGGGCTCTCCGCGGGCGTCGGCTTCGCGCTGGCCCAGAGGGCGCGGGGCTGCAAAGGGCGCACCTATGTCCTGATGGGGGACGGGGGACAGACAAAGGGACAGCTCGCCGAGGCCCGGCGTATGGCCGTGAAGGAGGGGCTTAAGAGCCTCGTCGCCCTGGTCGACTGGAACGGCATCCAGATCTCGGGGAACCTCGACGCGGTGATGCCCTGCAACCTGAAGGCCCTCTGGGAGGCGGACGGCTGGGAGGTCGTGGAGTGCGACGGGCATTCCTTCCAGGCCCTTTACGGGGCGCTGCGCGGCGCGGGGTCCGGGGGACGCCCGACGGTCCTGCTCTGCCGCACCGTCATGGGCAAGAACGGCGGCGCCATGGAGGGGACGCACGAATACCATGGAAAGTCCCCGAAGAAGGACGTCTACGAACAGGTCATCGAGGGCCTGCGAGGCGACCCCGGCATCCTGAAAAGGGCACTGGAGCTGCGTTCGGCCCCCTTCCGCTTCACGGGCAGGAAGGTCGAGCCCCTCGTCCCCTCCCTGGACCTGGGCAATGCCTTCACCTACGACGGGGCGAAGATGGATAACCGCGGAGCCTTCGGCCGTGCTCTGGCCGACGTGGGGCGCCTGAACTGCGGAAAGGAGGGGCGGACGCCCCTGCTGGTGTTCGACTGCGACCTCGCCCCCTCCGTCATGACGGAGGAGTTCCGCAAGGCGTGCCCGTCCGGCTTCGTGCAGTGCGGAATCCAGGAGCACTCCACGGCCACAGCCTCGGGAGCGGCGGCGGCGGCGGGAGTCGTCTCCGTCTGGGCGGATTTCGGCGTGTTCGGCATCGACGAGGTGTACAACCAGCAGCGCCTGAACGACATCAACCATGCGGGCAACAAGACAGTCCTGACCCATGTCGGCCTCGACGTCGGGGAGGACGGGAAGACGCATCAGTGCATCGACTACGTCGGGCTGCTGCGCAACAACTTCGGGTGGAAGCTCGTGGTCCCGGCCGACCCGAACCAGACGGACAGGGCGACGCGCTGGATGCTGGGCACGCCGGGGTGCATCTGCCTGGCGATGGGGCGCAGCAAGGTCGAGGCCGTCGTTGATGCGCACGGGGACCCGGTCTTCGCCGGGGGCTACCGCTTCGAGTACGGCCGGGCGGTCCGGGTGCGGCAGGGCACGATGGGGACGATCTTCGCGCTGGGGGCGATGACCCAGAAGGCCCTTGCGGCCGCCGGGCTCCTGGCCGAGCGGGGCATCGACGTCTCGGTCTGGAGCGTCTCCTGTCCCCTCGAGGTGGACCGGGCCGCCCTCGGGGAGGCCTGCGCCTCGGGGTATGTCCTCACCGTCGAGGACCATCACGCGGGGAGCGGCATGGGGGCGGTCATGGCCCTGGAGATGGTTCGCGGCGGATTTCTGGCCTCAGCCTCGGCCCCGGTCCGCTTCGAGGCCATGGGCGTGACCCGTTACGGGGACTCCGGCCCCGCCGCCGAGGTCTATCGCGCGATGGGCCTGAGCCCCGAGGGCATCGCCGAGGCCTTCGTCCGCATGAGGGGCTGAGCGGCGCGTGCGGCTCTGTTTGAGAAAAGGCTGTTTGAGGCGGTTCTGTTTGAGGATGGACGGATTGCCATGACGGCGGGGCGTGCAACGGTGGGGCGCATGATGCTTCATATCTGCTGCGCGCCCGACGCGACGGTGCCGATGCGCGAGCTCCGGGCGGAGGGGTGGGAGGTGTCCGGCTTTTTCTACGGCTCCAACATCCATCCTCGGGAGGAGTACCTCCGGCGCCTTGCCGCGCTGCACACCCTCCGGGACTGCGAGTCCGTGCCCGTAGTCGAGGCTCCCTACCTTCCCCGAGGCTGGTTCGACAGGATGGCCGGCCTGATGGAGGAGCCGGAGGGGGGCTCGAGGTGCACGGCCTGCTTCGCCCTCCAGCTGGAGGCCGCGGCCCTCGAGGCTCGGAGGAGGGGCTATGGGCGCCTGTGCTCCAGCCTGACGACCAGTCCGCACAAGGACGTCCCGAGGATACTCCGCCTGGGAGAGGAGATCTGCGGCTGGCATGGACTGGACTGGGAGCCCCGCGTGTGGCGAAAAAACGACGGCTTCTTGCGGTCCTTGAAGCTGTCCCGGGAGATGGGGCTGTACCGGCAGAACTACTGCGGCTGTCTTCCGAGCCTTTTGGGGCGGGGGGCGCGCTCCCGCCCCGCAGCGGCGGTCTCCCCCTGATTCCGATTCCAGATCAATCGCATACTTCGTTGTTTTTGCTCACCTTGCTCGACGTACCTCTTTGTACGCCCTCGCTGCGGTTCGCAAAAGCCGCCTTGTCTGCGAATGATCTGGAATCGGAATGGAAAAAGCTGAGAGAGATGAGAGGAGGCGGATCATGCGTCGTCTGGTGGTGGCGGTCAGCAGGGAGTTCGGCAGCGGCGGACGCCTGCTTGGGGAAAGGATTGCGCAGGAACTGGACCTTCGGTTCTACGACAGGGCGCTGATAGCCATCGCAGCGCGGGAGAGCGGTTTTGCCCCCGAGGCGTTCGAGGATGCCGAGGCCGAGGCGGCGAACAAGTTTCTCTTCAGCCTTTCGATGGGGGGCGGTGCGGTTCGGGACGGCCTGTTCTGGGTCGAGCCTCCCATGGGAGACCGGCTCTTTATCGCTCAGTCCAAGGTGATAGAGCGCCTGGCGGAGGAGGGCGGGTGCGTCCTTGTCGGGAGGTGCGCCGCGTATCTGCTGCGCAGGGACCCGAACTGTCTGAGGGTCTTCGTGCATGGGGAGAGGGAGGACCGCCTGCGCCGGATCGTCTCGCAGTACGGGGTCCCGGAGGCCGGCGCCGAGGACCTGCTGAACCGCATGGACCGCGGGCGGGCTAACTACTACGAGCACTATACGACGTCGAAGTGGGGCGACGTTCACGACTTCGACCTCGCCGTGAACACGACATCCCTGGGGCTCGAGCTTGCGGCGGGGCTGATCCGCCTGGCCGCGGAGGCGAGGATGCGCGGGGCGGAATGAGGCCCTTCATCGCCGCGTCATCGTACAAATCACGAATCGTATGAAAATTCCCCGTGGAAGGGCCCCGACCGAAGGGCCTTCCCACGGGGAATCGTTTTGTCCCCTTTTTAGAAGTTCAAAAGGCGAGAGGTTCAAAAGGCGGCGACGCGCTCTCCGATCCTGCCGGACAGGGTGCGGACCTCCTGCGCGTCCGCCTCGAAGCCGGAGCGCCCCATCAGTCCGTAGGTATAGTTTTTGCCCTGCTCGACCCCGGGCTGGTCGAACGGGTCCACCCCCATGAGGTAGCCCGTCAGGGCCGTTACGTACTCGTAGAACTGGATGAGCGCCCCCAGCCGGAGGGCGTCTAGGGCCGGGATGGAGAGCGAGACGACGGGGCGGCCGACCTTGTGCAGCGCCGCCGCCGTGGCCTCGGCCTCGAAGTTTCTCAGCGTGTCCATCGATTTTCCGTACAGGTAGGAGAGCTTGTCGAAGGATTTTTCCGACGCGGCGGGCAGGGCGATGTCCCCCTTGCCCTGGTCCACGGTGAGGATGGTGTAGAATTTGTCGTCCGGCCCCGAGGTGTAGAGCTGAATTTGCGAGTGCTGATCGATGGCGCCCAGGGCGCGCACGGGCGTGGACCCCTTGCCGTCCTTGCCCAGGGACTCGCCCCAGAGCTGCGCGAACCACTCCCCGAAACGCTCCAGGGGGTCGGCGTAGGCCATCAGGACGTTGATGTTGCGCCCTCGATCCATGTGCATGAGGTTGAGCCCGGCCAGGATCCAGGCCGGGTTCTCCATGACCGAGGCGGACCGGCTCAGCCGCACGTCGAGCTCGCGGGCCCCCTGCAGCAGCTCCTTGCAGTCGATGCCGAGCGCCCAGGCCGAGAGGAGCCCAACGCAGGACAGTACGGAAAAACGTCCCCCGACGTCCTCGGGAAGCACCAGGCTTTTGCACCCGGTCTCCTCGACGAAGGGACGGAGGATCCCCTTCTCCTTGTCCGTCACCACGACGACCCGTTCACGGGCCGATGCCTCTCCCAGCGTGTCCCTCAGCTTCTCCCAGAAGAAGAGAAAATTTGCGGCCGTCTCCGCCGTGCTTCCCGATTTGCTGACGACGACGACGGCGGTGCTCTCCGGATTGATGAGGTCCCAGATGGCACGGTTCTCGGCGGAGTCCACGTTGTCGGCCATAAAGAAGCGCGGCGCGTTGCGCTTCGAGGCGGGCAGCTCGTTCCAGAAGGAGGGGAGGAGGGCGTTGTGGAGCATGAGGTTGCCCAGCGCGGACCCCCCGATTCCCACCTGGACGATCGATTCGCGGGTGGCCAGCCATCGGGCCAGCGTCTGAATGGCATCAACGTTGCGCCCCGGGAGGTCCATCCATCCGAAACCCTGCCTGCCCGCGGCCGCGTTTTCCCGCAGCCAGGCGTCCCCCGCCTGGAGCCTGGGCGTCAAAGCGTCGATATCCGCAAAGGCGACGGCCCTGTCCCCTCCCGTGAGTGCCGCGCCGTAGGCCAGCGACAGCAAGGATCTTTCCTGCATTGAGACCCCTCCTCGTCTGGATCGAAATCATCGTCAAAAGAATGCGTTTGCCGCTCCTCGCCGGAGCCCGCTCGTTCAACGGAAGAACCGTATTTTACTTTTGTATCTTAGCATAATCGAGGCCGAAAAACAGCCGCAGGAGTACGCCGTGCTCGGGTGAGAACAAATTATATCTCGTTGCATTATATTTTCGCCGCACTTGAAACAGTTCTCTGCCTTTCATACATTTCTCCGCCCTTCATGATTGTTGAGGAGAGTCGTTTCATCGGAACGATTTACCCCGTTTCTCCCCTCCCCTCCCCTCCGCCCTTCCTTCCGAGTGAAAAGAGCGGGCGGGAAAACCTTGTCTTATTGCGAAAAAAGGCTTATCATGAAGGGGAGGGATTGTGGGGCTCCATACCGTTCGACAGAAAAATCGAAGTTCGGAAATTGAGATTCGGAAAGAAATTGAGATTCGGAAAAAAGATGAAACCCGGCGGGCGTTCTTCTTCCAGGGGGATATCCGTCGGGACGTCGAAAAATCTTTTGCAAGGGGAATGCGGACGTATCACGGCGGAGGTTTCCTGTCTGGATGCTTTCGTTCCGGAGGCTTGAGTTTCCGGTGCGTCTTCATTCTGGAGCAGAAGGCGCGCCATTGTAAGAAATACCTTTATTTCACTATCGCGAGGGGGAAGGTTATTTGCATACGATTCTGGAAAAAAGGCAGCTCTCTCATGACCTTGAGAGGGGGCAGAGCGTCTACTACTTCAAGGTGACGGCGCCGGAGATCGCGCGGAACCGGAAGGCGGGGCAGTTTATCATCTTCCAGATCAATCGGGACCTGGGGGAGAGGGTGCCCTTGACCATCGCGGACGCCAACGCGGAGGAGGGCTGGATCGCCATCGTGTTCCAGACTGTGGGGGCGA
>CAJPSE010000125.1 GCA_905373185.1 uncultured Fretibacterium sp. | reverse complement strand
GGCGGGGCTCGTGGTGTTCGAGCTGGATACGCCGGGGGGCCTGCTGGGGGCGACGTACGGCATCGTCCGGACGATCCTGGCGTCCCGCGTACCGGTCGCCGTGTGGGTCCCGCCCGGCGGACGGGCGGCCTCGGCGGGGGCGTTCATCATGCAGGCGGCCCACGTGGCGGCCATGGCCTCGGGCACGAACGTCGGGGCGGCCCACCCCGTCGTCGCGTCGGGCAAGGACCTGCCGGACGACGACATGAAGAAAAAGGTCGTGAACGACCTCGGGGCCCGGATGCGCTCCCTTACCCAGCTGCGAGGAAGGAATCAGGGGGCCGCGCAGCGGATGATTGAGGACAGCCTGTCCCTGACGGCCCAAGAGGCCCTTGCGGAAGGAGCTATCGACCTCGTGGCGGACGACCTGAGGACCCTGCTCGAGGCCGCCGCCGGGCGAACCGTGACCATCGACTCGGTCCCGGTTCGCATCGATACGGAGCCCGACGCGGCTGTCGAGCGCGTGGAGATGACCTGGCAGGAAAGGCTGATTCAGTTCCTGTCGAGCCCCGATATCGCCTACCTCCTTCTGATGGGAGGGCTGTTGGCGCTCTTCTACGAGATCGTCACCCCCGGCGGCTTCGCCCTGGGGACGACGGGGGCCGTCATGCTGCTGCTCGGCGGGATCGGCCTGAGGATGCTGCCCTTCAACTGGGCCGGGATAGCCCTGATCGGGGCGGGCGTCATCGTCATGGGGCTCGACCTCCTGGTGGGGGGGATGGGGATCCTGAGCCTGCTTGGAGTTGCGGTGATCGCCGCCGGGGGCGTCTTCCTGTTCCGTGCTCCGGGCGGCGAGCTGCTGCGCGTCTCCGCCTCCCTGATCGTCGGGATGACGGCCGCCCTGGGGGCCTGCTTCGCGCTGTTCGCGTTCCTGGTCGCCCGCAGCCTCCGGAGGAGGGTCTCCACGGGGCGGCAGGGGCTGATCGGGCTGGATGCGATGGTCGTCGAGCCCCTCTCCGCCGCGGGAGGGATGGTCCGTTGCCGCGGGGAACTCTGGCGCGCCCGAACGGAGGCCGGCTCCATGGCGGTCGGGGAGGTCGGGACCGTCCTTGCCCTCGAGGGCATCACCCTGGTGATTCGCAGAAAGTCGATTTTCAGAAGCGAAGGAGCGTTAGTCCCATGAGTCTTGCCGTTTTGGGGGCCGGAAGTTTCGGTACGGCCGTGGCGAACCACGCCGCCCGGAAGGGGCACGAGGTCGTCCTTTGGTGCCGTACCGACGACCAGGCCCGTTACATCAACAAACACCGACGCAACCCGCGCTACCTGAAGGACTGTCCTCTGGTCGAGTCCCTGAGGGCCACGTCGGACCTGGAGGAGGCCCTCGGGTCCGCAGACCGAACGATTCTGGCCCTTCCGACCCAGAGCCTGAGGGGTTTTCTGGAGCGGCTGGCCCCCCTCTCCACGGAGGGGCACAGCTTCCTTAGCTTGGCCAAGGGAATAGAGATAGCCACGGGGCTCATGCCCCGTGCGATCTTCGAGGAGGTGCTGCCCGGCCGGCCGTACAGCGCGCTCTCCGGCCCGAGCCACGCCGAGGAGGTCGTCCGAGAGCTGCCCACGGCGGTCATCGTGGCCTCCGCCGAGCCTTCGGAGGCCCTGGGCTGGCAGACGGAGCTGAACTCCCCCCGGTTCCGCGTCTATACGAGCGGGGATGTGACGGGGGCGGAGCTGGGGGGCGCGGTCAAGAACATCATCGCCATTGCCGTCGGCATCGCCCACTCGCTCTCCGCTGGGGACAACGCCAGGGCTGCGCTGGCCACGCGCGGCCTTGCCGAGATCATGCGGCTGGGGGCGGCCATGGGCGCCTCTCCCCTGACCCTGGCGGGGCTCGCCGGGGTAGGGGACCTGATGGCAACCTGCTACAGCCAGCACTCCCGCAACTTCCGCTTCGGTGCCGCCATCGGGCGCGGGGCGTCGCCCGAGGCCGCGGCGGCGGAGATCGGGCAGGTGGTCGAGGGGGCCCACACGACGAGGGCCCTGGTGGCCTACGCCCGAAGGGCGGGCATCGAACTGCCCATCTCCGAGGGGGTCCACGCGATCCTCTACGAGGGCGCGGCCCTTCAGGACGTGATCGACGGACTGCTCTTTCGGGACCCCAAGCCGGAGTGAGCGGCGGTCGGATTGGCTGGATTTGAGGAGAAGGTTGGCTGAATTTGGGGAGAAGATTGGCTTGAATTTATTGAGGAGACGAGCTGTTTTGAGCATGAATGAGAGAGGACGGGGCGTCATTTTCCCGGCGGCCCTTTTCTGTATGGTATGCGGTATGGTATGTGTTGCTGCGGTGTCCTGCCCGGCCCTTCCCGCATGGGGGGAGGAGGCGGCCCGTACCCTGACGCTGGAGGAGTGCCTGGCCCTGGCGGAGGAACACCATCCCGACCTCGCCGGGGCGGAGGCGAGGAGCGTGGCGGAGCGCCGCCGGCTCTCCCTGACGGCCGTGGAGGACCGCGTGCAGGCGTCGGGCAGCCTGTCGGCGACCCGCTCCGGCAGGGAGGGATCGTCCACGGGCAGCAGCTACTCGGCCGGGGTGACGGCGAGCGTCAGGGTCTTCGACGCGAACCGGACGAGGTACGCCGTCGAGGCTCAGCGCGGTACGCTGTCGGCGACGGAGGCCGAGGGAAGAAAGACGCGGCTGCAGGTCCGCTCCGGGGTCAAGAAGGCCTACATGGACCTGCTCCTGGCCGGGGAGGTCCGCGGCCAGAGGAGGGAGTCGGTGGATTCGTTCCGGCGCCACCTGGAGCGCGCGAAGGGCTATTACGAGACGGGCCTCAAGCCGAAGAGCGATGTGACGAAGGCCGAGGTGGACCTGGGGAACGCCCAGCTCGCGCTGGTGGAGGCGGAGTCCGAGGTTCGGGTTGCGCAGGCCGCGCTGCTGAACGCGATGGGCGTGGACCTGGCCGAGCCGTTCGAGGTTCGGGCGGAGGACCGAAAGCTGCCGGAGTCGGCGGAGGGCGACGCCGAGGCCCTGGCCCTGGAGCACCGTCAGGACTACGCGGCCGCGGGCCTGCGGACGCTTGCCGGGAGGGCCGAGGTGCGCTCCGCGGCGCGGGCCTCCTCCCCCAGCCTGTCGCTGAGGGGCGGGTACAGCGCCGGAGGCGAGGAGGTCTCCTCGCTCAAGTCGGAGTGGAACGTCGGCCTTTCCCTCACCGTCCCCGTCGTCGATGGAGGGGCGGCGTCCGCGCGGACGGACATCGCACGGGCGCAGGTCAGGAGCCTGGAGGCGTCCCGCGAGGCTTTGCGGCAGAACATCCTCCTGGAGGTCCGCAAGGCCGTCCTGAAGGTCCGCAACGCTCGGGAGCGCATCCGCATCGCAGGACTGACGGTTGCCCAGGCGGAGGAGAACTACGAGTTGGCCGAGGGGCGCTACCGGACGGGCGTCGGCGATTCGCTGGCGCTCTCGGACGCGCTTTTGGCCCTGACCGACGCGCGGCTCTCCCTCTACCGAGCCCGTTACGACCTCCAGGTGGCCCAGTTCGCGCTGGAGAGCGCGACGGGGGTGGAGCTGACGGAGCCGGAGGGCGCCGAACGAGGTCGAGCGGATTAGGGCAAAACGAGGAATCCGCTGGGTTGGCCGTCTACTTGCCCCCTTCCTTGCGTTTTTCAAATATCTCCCAAATACCTCCGCTATAGTGCATTTGTTTCATCTGTGCTGATTGTGTCCGCGCGTCTCGTGTCTGGTTCCGCAGGGGCGGGGTCGAGTTGCCTGCGGGGCCTTGGGGTTGGCTGAGGACCAAAGGTGTTCGGGATCTGTGTTTCAGGGGCTTGGATTTGTGGTAATGGCAGGAAGATGTTTTTTTGAGTTTTTGGGAGGATGAGAGGATGGTTTTGAGCAGGAGGTTTTTGCGTGTGGCGGCAATGGAGGTGGCGGTACACTCGGTACGCCTGGTACACCCGCAGGCCCGAGCATCGATCCGAGCAGCTGGGAGACAACGACCATCAGCACCCCGGACGCTCAGGGGAATGTGACCGTCCGGCTCGCGGCGACGTTGAGGCTCGAGGATACGCCGAAGTCCCCGGATGTGGTTGCCCCTGGGATGACGGAGAAGCCAAAGGCCGAGCTGCTGGATGCCAGCGGCAAGGTTATCGTAAAGTCCATGCCGCCTGTGGTGGGGGTAACGGCTAAGACGGACTACACGTTGAGGCTGATGTGCAAGACCACGAAGGCCAAGCCCGAGTCGGGCACGGCGGCGATCGAGAAAGTTCTTGTGGCGACGGCTGACGGCAAGGTCCCTACGATCTCTGCGGGCAAGAAACTGAAGGATATCGTCAAGTTGGACGGTAACCCCGGAGATTCCAAGGGTGGCTCCGGCGGCGGGGGCGACGCGGGTGTCAGCGGATTGGCGCTGGCTCTTGGAGCTGCCTTCCTGTTGAGGAAAAGGGCATAACGTCGACGCAAGTAGACAGACGGGTAGAAAAAAGCACCGTCGCCTCGATGTAAGCGATCAGCATGCCCCACGGGGGCTTCACAGCCCCGTGGAAGGCGGCCGCCTCGCGGGGGTGGGTACGGCCTCTGTGGCCTACGGCCGCAGATAAGCAAACCGCCAACAACAGGCACGAACCGAGTTGGGCGCTTATAAGCGAGACAGCAAATCTATACCATCATAGAAACAACGAGTTTGTCGGAGGAGAAAACCAGAGGAATCGTATAGCCATAAGCGCCGTCTCTCCGAAAACGGCGCTTATGTACGTTTTCGGGGCGACCCATGCGCTCAGACATCCGGGCAGGACGCCGCTGACGCTGCCCGGATCGCAGCCTCGACCAGCGCCTCGAGCGTGGCAGACGACGCCGTGGTCACGTTTGCAAACCCCACCCCGGCGGCGGCGCGCGCCGTCTGCTCTCCGATGCAGACGGCCTGGACCCGGGAGCGGTCCCAACCGTCCGGGACGCACGCCGCAAGCCCCCGAACCGTCGAGGCGCTGGTGAAGAGCGCCATGTCGAAGTCGGGGGGCGGGGCACCCTTCACATACTGCGTGCGGTAGAGCGCCGCCTCGCGGAAGGGAACGCCCCGGGCCCTCAGGACCTCCGTCAGCTCCGGCGAGCCCGACTCCGCCCGAAAGAGCAGGATGTCCCCCGTCCCCATGCGGTCTGCCAGCCCCTCGGCGAGATGTGCACCGTCGTAGACCTCCGGCATGTAGTCGACGCGAAGCCCGCGCCTGCGCAGCGCGTCCCGCGTCGCGGGGCCGATGGCGGCGACGCGCGCGGCCCCGAGCTCACGGATGTCGCAGCCGTCGGACGCCAACAGCCCAAAGAACGCCTCGACCCCCGTGACGCTGGTGAACCCCACCCAGCCCAAGCCCTCCAGCGGGGGCAGCGGGCCCGGCAAGGGCTCCGTCGCGATGCAGGGGAACTCCGCCACCTCGGCCCCCGCATCTCGCAGCATCCGGGACAGACGCCCCGCACGGCCCTGCGGACGGGTCACGAGCACCCTCACGCCGGAAAGGGGCAGCCCCCCCCGCCAACCGAAGCGTTCGG
>CAJPSE010000124.1 GCA_905373185.1 uncultured Fretibacterium sp. | reverse complement strand
TCCGAGGTCGTCAACTTCACGGTCACGTCCGGAAAAGCCTCTGGCGGCGGCGGTAGTGGCGGCGGTGGTGGCGGATGCAGCGCGGGCTACGCCTTCCTGGCCCTGCTGGGGCTCCTTCCGCTGGCCTCGAGGATGAAAAAACGATAATCGATAGCGGATCGAATGCAGCTTGAGAGCGGGGGGCCGATATCCGGCCCCCTTCTCTTATTTTGAAGAGATCCCCGGAAAGGCACCCGATGCATCATCTCAAGCCATTCGAGGAATTGACGAAGGCCGGCGCTTCCTTGGAATCGGATTTGAAGGTGCGGTAGAATGAAAGCGCCTGCCGGGAACTCAGCCTCTGCGGAGGCCGGGGCGGGCGTTCTTGCAAAAGATTACGGGTGAGGGGGATTTTGCCGATGTTGGAATCGCAGGAGGCCGAACGGGCCGTGTCGAAGGTCCGGTCCGCCCTGGACGAGGCCGGAGCTGAGGATATCGCGATCACGATGGCCGAGGGCACGATCTTTACGGTGGAGGATGCCGCCGGAACCCTGGGCGTTCCGCCAAGCGAGATCCTCAAGAGCCTGGTGTTTCTGGTGGACGGAAACCCCTGTCTGGTCCTGATGAGCGGGGTCAACAGGGTGGATGCGCGGGCGGTCGCCAAGGGCCTTGGTGGGAAGAGATCCCGAATGGCCCCGCCCGATTTCGTGTTCGAGCGTTTCGGCTTTCGGGTGGGCGGCGTGCCGCCCCTGGGATACCCCGAACGGCTTCCGGCCCTGCTCGACGAGGACCTGTTCCGCTATCCCGTCGTCTGGGCCGCCGCGGGGACGGACCACGCCTTCTTCCCCGTAGCCCCCGAGCGTCTGCTCGCCATGACCGGCGGGACGAGGACCGTGCTCAGAAAGGAGCCTGCGGAACGGTGAGCCGTCTGCCGGGGGAGGGCGCGGAGGGGTTTCGGACCCTGCGCCGCTACGGACAGAACTTTCTGGTGGATCGTGGGGTGCTGGAGGATATCGTCCGCCGCGCCGCGATAGGGGAGGAGGATGTTGTCCTGGAGATCGGCCCCGGCCAGGGGGTCCTGACCCGCGCCCTCCTGGAGCGCGGCTGCGCGCATCTCCACGCCGTGGAGCTCGACGAGCGGCTCAGGCCGTATCTGGAGGGGCTGGCCTCTCGGGAGCCGCGGCTGTCCCTCCACTGGGGCGACGCCCTGCGCATGGACTGCGGGGCCCTCTCCCCCTTCCCCCGAAAGGTGGTCGCGAACATCCCCTACAATATCACGACCCCCCTGATCTGGTCCCTGCTACGCCTTGGGGCGAGGGGGCTCCGGCATCATCTGTACATGGTCCAGAAGGAGGCGGCGGACCGCCTTACGGCGTCGGCGGACACGAAGGAGCGCTACCCTCTGGGGGTGGCTCTGGAGGTGATGGGGGCGGTCGAACGGGTGCGCCGGGTTCCGCCCTCCTGTTTTCGCCCCAGGCCGAGGGTGGACTCCGAGGTGATCGAGATCGTGCTCTCCCGGAACTTTCACCTGATGGAGGACGGGCTGTGGAGCGGCCTGCTCCACAGGGCCTTCGCCCAGAGGCGGAAGACGCTCTTCAATAACCTCAGGGGCTTCGAGGGGCTCGAGGATTGGGAAGGGTGCCTGAGGGAGGCGGGCATCGACCCGCGGAGCCGGGCCGAGGACCTGGAGGGCGAGGCCTGGCTGTCCCTCTACGGGGCCCTCCGGATGCGCCTCGGCGTGCCCCCGTCCTCCGGAGATGCCTGAGGGACCCCCGTGTGGCCGATAAGGCTGTTCGCCGCCGTCCTACTCCTGCCCCTGGCCGCCCTGGCGGCGCGGGCCGCTGACGGAATCGCGTGCGCCGTCATCGCCCGGCTCCGCGGAGCGCCCCCGCCGCCGGTCCGGGATGCGGCCGGACCCGCAGCCCCCGACGCGATGGGACCGATGGGGAGCGGGGCCTTATCGCATCGGTCTGCCTCGCGGCTCTCCGTATCGTTACCTTCCATCTCATCGCTTTCCGTGGCCCTGGCCCTGGCGCCCTTCCTTTTTATCCCCCCTGGGCGTTTCCCGGCGGTCCTCGGGACGGACATCGATGTTGTCCTGATCCCCACCCTTCTCCTTTTTAGCGGATGGGCCGGGACGGCGGGACGAAGGGGCCCCTGGGCCTCGTTTTGGGGCTGGTCCTTGCCCGTCGCGGCCGTCATCGGCTCTGTTTCCTGGCTGGCCTGGCGCACGGGGATGCCGGGGGCCCCCTTGGGGCTCGGGGTCTTCGTCACGAGGTCCGTCTGGTCGGTTACTGAGGGGACAGTGAGGGCCCTGGGGCTCTCGGCCCTTGCGGCCGCGACGGCCCTCGTGCTGCCCCTCTTCAGGCTCGGGGACGACGCCGACCCGGCCCCGGTCCGGGTCGCGGACTCCCTGCATGGGCTTGCCGCGGCAGCCCTCGGCGTCTCGCTCTTCGTGCCCTTCCCGGCCCTGGATATGTTCGGGAGGGGCGGTTTTTTCATGGCCGCCCTCGACCTTCCCCTTTTCTGGGGCAAGGTCGTCCTGGTCCGGGCGGCCGCGGGAGCGCTTTTCGGGCTCCTCTCCCTCTGCCTCGGCTCCGAACGCGCCACGCGGTTCTGCTTCGCATCCGCAACGGGGCTGGCCCTGGCGGGCGGCCTGCTGGTCCTTACGGCATAGGCCCGGCGGGGCCGGAACCGCCCGAGGACTCGGGGGGCTCGGAAAAGCGCCTCCACAGCCGGCGCAGCCGCGAGGCGATCCGTTCCTCGTAGCCCAGGGACCCCGGGTGGTAGAACCTCCGCGGAGCCTCCATATACTTTTGGGGCAGCCAGTGGCGCGGGTCGTCGTGGGGGTAGAGGTAGCCGCTGCCGTCGGGCCTGAGCTGGTGGGGGACGGGCTGGAGTTCCCCCTCCTCGATGGCCTTCATGGCCCTGTCGACGGCAAGGTAGGCGCTGTTGCTCTTCGGGGCCGCCGCCAGGTAGAGAACGGCCTCGGAGAGGATGATGCGGGCCTCCGGAAGGCCCGTCATGTCGGCGGCGTAGGTGGCCGCGGCCGCGATCTGGAGGGCGGCCGGGTCCGCCAGTCCGATGTCCTCCGCCGCCGATATCAGGATTCGGCGGCAGATGAAGCGGATGTCCTCACCCCCCTCGAGCAGACGGGAGAGCCAGTAGAGCGCGGCGTCGGGGTCCGAGCCCCGGATGCTCTTGATCAGGGCCGAGGCGATGGCGTAGTGGTCGTCGCCCGACCGGTCGAAACGGATGTGTGCGCTCCCCGCGACCTGTTCGACGTGCCCCTCGGTCAGCTCGGTCCCGCCCGAGGCCGCCGCGAAGGCTGCGGAGGCCTCGAGACGGGTCAGGGCCTGGCGGACGTCTCCGCCCGACGAGAGCGCAAGGGATCGGAGGACTGCATCCGATGCGTCAAGCTCCAGACCCCCAAGTCCGCGTTCCCCATCCCCCAGGGCCCGGCGCAGCAGGGACAGCAGATCGTCCGCCTCCAGAGGATGGAGATCGAACACGATCATCCGGGAGAGCAGGGTCTTGTTGATCTCGTAGCGGGGGTTCTCCGTCGTTGTCCCGATCAGGATCAGGTCCCCTCTCTCGACGGAGGGCAAAAGCACGTTCTGCTGAGAGCTGTTGAAGTGATAGAGCTCGTCCACGAACGCGACTGCGGAGGTTCCCCCGCTCATGGCCTTGAGGCGCCTGGCCTCCTCCACCAGGTCCCTCAGCTCCGCGACCTTCGCGGTGACGGCGTTGATCTCCAGGAGACTGCGCCCGGTACGCCCGGCGATCAGGCGCACGAGTGTGGTCTTGCCGACGCCCGGGGGCCCGTAGAGGATGCAGCTGGGTACCCGCCCCGCCTCGATGAGCGTCCGCAGAGGAGCGCCCGGCCCCATCAGATGCCTCTGCCCGCAGTACTCGTCGAGCGTCCGGGGCCTCATGCGCTCGGCCAGAGGGACTTCAAATTCCCTCATGACGCTCCCTCATGACGGAAGGACACCGCCCGACGGGTCGGATATGTCGGGCAGAAAGTCGTCCGGATCGGTATCCGAGAGGTCGGGAACCGTGACGGGCGACAGCCCCGCCGGTACGGGGTCCGTTTCGGTCAGGACCCGCACGCAGGGCCAGCGCGGGGTCAGGACCTCCCGCAGGACCTCCGGAAGGGGACGGTCGATCAGGTGGGGCGGAAGGCTCGAGTCCTCCCAATCCTCCATTTGGAGCCGGGAATCCTTCGGGACGGACAGATAGACCGCGCCCCGCCGTGCCAGCCTGAGGGCCTGGCGGAGCGCGCCCGCCTCCTGCAGGACCCACAGGCGCCGATTCACTGCGCGAAGGTGGTCCTCTCCCCGCTCCGCAGCGAGGCTGCGGTACTCCCAGGGTACGAGGGGCGAGGGGGCCTCCAGAGCCGCCAGAAAGCTGCAGAGCGTGGGGTAGGCTGCCCCATTCCACGTTGCCCCGTCCGGTCAGCACGCAGCGGACCACCGCGCGCCGCGCGCCGAGCATGTCGTAGATGAAGTCCCCCACCATGACGCAGTCGCCCGGGGCGACGCCCAGGCGTTCGGCCGCTAGGAACAACGCCTCGGGCTCGGGCTTGACGGCGGGGTCCTCCCGGCTGAGCAGAACGGGAGGAAGCTCGATTCCGCACCGCTCAGCCGCCAGCAGGATGGAGTTCCGGCAGTTCCGTGAGACGACGGCCCAGGGTTTCCCGCAGTTTCTCAGCCAGGCGATGAACTCGTGCGCGCCCGGGACCGGGACGGCCCTGTCCGCCCCCTCCATCTCGACGCGCCGGACCTCGTCCCGGATCTCCTCCCGGACGGGGGGCGGAAAGTTCTCCGCTGCCTCGATCAGGGGGACGATCCTGCCCCCGAAGTACCTCTGCCGCAAGGCGGAAAAATCCAGTTTCGTGTCGGCCAGGACCCCATCCCAGTCGAGTATGAAGGCCCCCTTGACCGCGGGGTGCCAGAAGGGCGGAGCGATTGTCTCGGGCATCGAAGCCGAACCCCTTTCTTGCGTCCGAGGACGGATGTCTGACGAATGCTTGATGGTCTGTACCGAATGTTCTATGTCTTTATGTCTGACGAATGATGTCTGACGAATGTCTTGTGAGCCGTGGGGGGCGGTCAACGAACGATCTTGGGGACGCCGCGCTTCCGGAACCATTCTTCGATGCGATCCGCGATGTCCCCTTGGACCACGAGCGCGCCCTCCTCCGTGTGGGCGCCGGTGCCCAGCGCCCTGCGCAGCTCCCGTGCCAGCGCCTCGAGCTGTGCCTCCGTCGGCGCCGGTGTGGGCAGGACGCGCGTCACCCACTTGCCGCCACGGCCCGCCCGTGTCCTCTGGAGGACGATGCGAGAGAATTGGGGAGGCGGGGCCGCAGGGGCCGGGAGCGCCTCATTGGCGGTATCGGCCGCACCGGGTTGCTGCGGCGGGCGCCCCATGAGCTCCCCCAGCGACAAGCCAAGCGGACCGTCCTCCGCCGTGGTAGCGACGCGGTGTTTCGAGCTTCCGTCCCTCGTCCTTTTCGGGCTCAACTCTCGGCCTCCTTCGAGCGTTCCCGCTGCCTCCCCTGCGGCGCCGTCCGCGCTGCGGGGGTACGGGGGGTTGGGGAGTCCGTCCGTTGCGGCCCCTGAGCGGCTGCCTCTCCGAGCGCCAGAGACGGGT
>CAJPSE010000123.1 GCA_905373185.1 uncultured Fretibacterium sp. | reverse complement strand
ATCAACGAGCAACGCGAGTTGAGTCGATCACTTAGTTTTTTCACCAGGTACGAGCTGCGTTGGTCGCTTATAAGCGAGAAAGCAAATCTTTGATTTGCGTTTTCGAGCTTAGGGGCTTCATCAGTTTCTTCACCAAAGCCCCCATATTAAAATTTTAGGGAAGCGCTGGAGATTTTTGCATAGAGATGTTTTGTATATTTATCCTGTGAAAAATATGCGTCTTTGTTTTAATCAGCGCTTCCCAAATTCCGGCGTGCCCCTGCCGAATGGAGGAAGGTCTTTGTCTGAAAACGACTGGAAGGGAAACGATCAACGCCGATTTTCGAGGGTAGGATGCCGGCTCCTCGCCGAGTTTCGGCTTCTGGAGGGCAGCGAGGTCTGGCTTTCGGCCGATGTGCTGGACTTCACCGTCGCTGGGGTCCGTGTCCAATTTGAGCGGGAGCAGCGGGGGATTGTCCTGAGCGAGGCGGACGTTGAATGGAAGGAGGCGCTCTTCCGGTTGGGGAACTCCTCGGGGACGCTGTCGATCAAAGGGCATTTCCTCAGGGTCTACGCGCAGGAGGGCGGCTGCTTTATCACCGGTGCCGAGTTTCTGGACATCACCCCGGAGCAGCAGATCAAGCTGGTCGGGCTGTACGCGCTGCATCGTCCCTATATGGCAGGGTCTTGACGGGACAGGTGTCCGGCGTTTGAGCGGTCGGGACAACTACAAGCCGCCGGCACCGCCGGCGGCTGCGACTTTATACTTACCCCTATACTTATACTCTACCCTTGGAGGGGCGAATACTCATTTCGATTCCAAATCGTTTGTAGGCAAGGCGGCTTTTGCGAACCGCAGCGAAGGCGTACAAAGAAGTACGTCGAGCAAGGTGAGCAAAAACAACGCAGCATACAAATGATTTGGAGTCACGCGGAGGTCCCGTTCGCGAACGCCAACTCGTCCCCCTCGACGTCCACCGACACCTGCGTCCCGGCGGGGAACTGACCGGAGAGCAGGGAGTCGGCCAGTCGGTCCTCGATCAGGGACTGGATGGCGCGGCGCAGGGGCCGGGCCCCATACTTGGGCTTGAAGCCCTTCTCCAGGATCTTCGTCTTCGCGTCCTCGCTGACCCCGATCCGAATGCCCCGTTTCTCCAGGCGCTCGCCCACCTCCGCGAGCATCGTCTCGACGATGCGCATCAGGCTCTCGCGGGAGAGCGGGCGGAACACGGCCATCTCGTCGATGCGGTTCAGGAACTCCGGCCGGAACGCGCGCTGCGCCTCGTCCATGATGACGGTCTTGAGTCGGTCCCAGTTTCGGGCCTCCGCGTCGGAGATGCTCCCGAACCCCAGGGCGCCGCCCTGTTGGGCCTCTCGGGCCCCGATGTTGCTGGTCATGATGATCACGGTGTTGCGGAAGTCCACCTTGCGCCCCTGGCCGTCGGTCAGGTGCCCGTCCTCCAGGATCTGGAGCAGGACGTTGTAGACCTCGGGGTGCGCCTTCTCGATTTCGTCGAAGAGCACGACGGAGTAGGGGCGTCGGCGGACGGCCTCCGTGAGCTTGCCGCCGCTCTCGTGTCCCACGTAGCCGGGGGGCGCGCCCAGGAGCTTCGAGACCTCGTGCTTCTCCATGAACTCGCTCATGTCCATGCGGATCATCGCCTCCTCGCTGCCGAAGAGGAAGCGGGCCAGACAGCGCGCCAGCTCGGTCTTGCCCACACCGGTCGGCCCCATGAAGAGGAAGCTGCCGATGGGGCGCTGCGGGTCGCGCAGCCCCGTCCGGGCGCGGCGGATGGCCCTCGACACGGCCCCAACGGCCTCGTCCTGGCCGATGAGACGCGAGGAGATCTCCTTCTCCATGCGCAGAAGGCGCTCCGATTCCGCCTCGGTGAGCTGCCTCACGGGGATGCCCGTCAGCTCGGAGACGACGTCGGCGATGTCCTCGGAGGTGACGGCGGCGCGCTGGTTCGTCCGGTTCTCGCGCCACTCGGCCTGCGCGGCCTCCAGCTGGTCGGCGAGGGCGTGTTCCTCGTCCCTCAGTCGGGCGGCCGCCTCGAAGTTCTGAGCCAGGACGGCGCCCTCCTTCTGCTTGCGGAACTCCTCGAGACGCCGTTCCAGCTCGCGGATGGACTCGGGCGGGTCCAGCGTGCGCAGGCGGGAGCGGGCTCCGGCCTCGTCGATGAGGTCTATTCCCTTGTCGGGCAGGAAACGGTCCTGGACGTAGCGGGCGGAGAGCTGCGCCGCGGCGGCCAGGGCCTCGTCCGATATGGAGACCTGATGGTGGGCCTCGTAGCGGTCGCGCAGGCCCTTGAGGATCAGGACGGTGTCCGGGATGCTCGGCTCCTCCACCCGGACCGGCTGGAAGCGCCGCTCCAGAGCGGCGTCGCGCTCCACGTACTTGCGGTACTCGTCCTGAGTCGTGGCCCCGATCAGCTGGAACACGCCCCGCGAAAGGCTGGGCTTGAGGATGTTGGCGGCGTCCACCGCACCCTCGGCGTTCCCGGCTCCGACGATGGTGTGCACCTCGTCCACGAACAGGATAACGTCGCCGGAGTCGGTGAGCTCCTTGACGACGCGGCGCAGCCGTTCCTCGAACTCGCCGCGGTACTTCGTCCCCGCGACGAGGTTCCCCGTGTTGAGCTGGACGACGCGCTTGTCCTTCAGCGGCTCCGGGACCGCGCCGTCGGCGATCTTCTGGGCCAGCCCCTCGACCACGGCGGTCTTGCCCACGCCCGGGTCGCCAATCAGGACGGGGTTGCTCTTGGTCCGACGGCAGAGCACCTGCATGATGCGGCGTATCTCGCGCTCCCGGCCGATGACGGGGTCCAGCTCTCCGTCCCGCCCCTTCTGGGTGAGGTCGATGCCCAGCTGATCCAGCGTGGGGGTCCGGGACCGCCCCTTCTTCCTGAGCCGGTCCGAGAGCAGTTCGACGTTCTGCCCCTTGGGGTCGGGGCTGCCCTCTCCGCCCCGGAGGATGGCCGTGATCTGCCTCCGTGCGGCCGCGGCGTCGACGCCCATCGTGAAGAAGTACTGGGAGACCAGGCTGTTGTCGTCGCCCAGGATGCCCAGGAGCATGTGCTCGGTGTCCACGTAGTTGACGCCCATGTTCCGGGCCTCGAGCATGGACAGCTCCAACGCCTTTTTCATCCGGGGGCTGAGCGGCAGGTCGATGGACTTCATGTTGGGCTGCGACTGCCCCATGGCCTCCTCGATCTGGGACTTGATGCGCTCCAGGTCGAGCCCCAGGGCGATCATGGCCTGGCAGGCCGTGCCGCCGCCCTCGTGGATCAGGCCCAGCAGGATGTGCTCGGGCTCCACCATGGGGTGTCCCATGCGAAGGGCCTCGTGATGGGCCAGCTGGATGACTTTTTTGCCTCGTTCCGTAAAGAATTGCCACATTTTTTGTTCTCCTTGCCGTGCATGGGATTCCGTTTCTGAATCATTCGTAGACGATAATCAGCCTGTCAGCGAACGAAACGAACTGTGCCCAAGCGCCCAAAAGGCGGGGCGTACTAAAGCGGGGTGCTCAGGTTCTTCAATAGACGGATGATTTAGAGATGGAGCTAAGCCAGCATCAGGCTGCGCAGCATCTTCTTGAGCATATCCGCCTGAATGACGCTGCGCTTGTGGGGGGAGAGGTCGAACTCGTTCCGCCCCATCTCCTCCTCGTGCCTCAGGGCGACCTCGATGATGAGGCGCTCCCGCGCCGAGAGCAGCCCGCGTTCCTGAAGGGCCAGAAGCAGCTTGCGGCACTCCTGCTCGGTAATGGAGTCCCCGACGATCGCGTCGATGTGGCTGAGCCGGTCCTCGGGGGCCTCGAAGGCGACGCGCAGGATGCGGATGTACCCGTGCCCCCCCCTCTGGCTCTCGACCAGAAAACCCCGCTCCGGGGTGAAACGGCTGCGGAGGACATAGTTGATCTGGCTGGGCACGCAGCCGAACGTCTCGGCCAACTCCTTGCGCCTCAGGGAGACGATGGACTCGTCCCCCTCGGACTCGAAGAGCTCGTGAATGTACTTTTCGATGGTTCGGGTCAGATTGGACAAAACGCGCTCCCTGCTTTCCGGTATGTGTTGGCTTCCAAAACGTATCGAACATGATATATTGAACATGCATGGAACGAACGGCACGGTTTTTGTGCCCGTTCCATGCGCGAATCTATTCTATCCTTAAGGTCAATTATAATCAATAATGAAAAATGCCGAGGTGTAGGATGTACATTCAGGTTTCTTCAGGATACGCGAGCCCGTGGGGGCGGGGTATACTGGAGGTGGAAGCGCAAACGAAAAAAAGAGCTGTCCTTCCGCCCCCTTTTCGCGGGCGGCGGGGCGGCGTGGATACCCGGGGGTACGCATGACGGAGTACAAGGGAGTGGCTTCAGATATACTGGGCGGGGTGGAGCTGGAGGTTCGCTGCTTCCCCGATCCGGTGCTCAAAAAACCGGCCAAGCCCGTCGAGGAGTTCGACGAGGAGCTGGCTGATTTTGTGGAGAGGATGCGCGCCGCCATGCGTGTGCACGATGGCGTCGGGCTGGCGGCCCCTCAGGTGGGGGTGTCCCGGAGGATCGCCCTGGTGGAGTACAACGGGCAGTCCTTCGTCCTGATCAACCCCCGCCTGCTGGAGCAGAGGGGCGAGCAGACGGGGGAGGAGGGGTGCCTGAGCTTCCCGGGCATTTACGCCGAGGTGAAGCGCCCCGCCTGGGTCCGGGTCGAGGCGCGCGACGAGAGGGGTGAGCTCCGCGTCCACGAGGTCGAGGACTTCCTGGCCAGGGCGTTTCTGCACGAGATGGACCACCTGGACGGCAAGCTCTTCATCGACCACCTCTCGCCCATCAAGCGGGGGATGATCCGGACCAAGATGCGCAAGCGCGCGGCCGCCGCCCGATGACGCGCCTCTGGTTCATGGGGAGCGGCGCGTTCGCGGCCCGGTGCCTGACGCACCTGAGCGCGGCGCTTCCCCCCGATGTCTCCTTCGAGCGCGTGATCACCGGGAACCCCACGCGCGCGGGACGCGGCCTGAGGGAGACCGTCTCCCGCGTCGAGGAGGCTGCCTTGGCCCTGGGGCTCCCCCTGGAGCGGACGGGCCCCCTTTCCGAAAACGGGCGCCTGCTGGAGGCCGTCACCGCCTCTCCCCCCGACGCCATTCTCGTTGTGGATTTCGCCCAGCTCATTCGGGAGCCGTTCCTGAACGTTCCCCGCTGGGGCTGTCTCAACATTCACCCCTCCCTCCTTCCCCGCTGGCGCGGCGCCGCACCGATCCAGCGGGCCCTGATGAATGGCGACACGGAGACGGGAGCGACCGTCTTCCGCCTCGTTCCGGAGATGGACGCCGGCCCAATCCTGCGCCAGGTCTCCGTCCCCGTCGAGTTGACCGTCGCGGCCACGGAGCTCTATGAGATTTTGAGCTCGAGGGGAAGCCAAATCGCCCTCGAAGGTGTACAATGTTTACTAAATAGACCGAACAATGTATTTCACTTTTTGAAAAAGCAAGACGACGGTGCCGCCACCTACGCTCCGAAGCTCGTCAAGGCGGAGGGCGGGGTGTCGTGGGACTGGGATGCCCTGCGGATCCACAACGTCGTCCGAGCGCTCGACGCCTCCTTTGGCGCTTCTGTGTCGGTGCGGGGGAGGCGGTGACGGCCTCCAGCAGGCGCCCGTTTTCGGAAAG
>CAJPSE010000122.1 GCA_905373185.1 uncultured Fretibacterium sp. | reverse complement strand
CCCTCGGACCTGGCGTCCAGCGCGTTCGTCCGAATCGTTCGGGACGGGGACGCCCTGCGTGAGGCGTTCCAGGCCCTGGAGGCCTTCCCCATGAACTTCAGGGGCCAGAGGAGGGAGCCGGTGTTCCTTCTGGAGGAGTACCTCGAAGGGCCGGAGCTCAGCGTGGAGAGCGTATCGGCCGGCGGGACGACGACGGTGCTGGGGGTTACCGACAAGTCCGTAACGGGGGACCCCTTCTTCATAGAGGACGGCCACATGTTCCCGGCGGACCTGAGCGGCGCCGATGAGCGGCGGGTGACGGGCTACGTGCTGGATGTCCTGAGGGCCGTGGGGTTCGATCATGGAGTCGCCCATACGGAGGTCAAGCTGACCCCCGACGGGCCCAGGATCGTCGAGATCAATCCGCGGCTCCCCGGCAACTACATCGTGGAGCTCGTGGAACGCGTGACGGGAATCGACATGCTCCGAACCTTCGTGGAGCTTGCGCTGGGGAAGGTCCCTTCCCCGGAGATGAGGGGCCGCGGGACCGGCAGCGCCGCCGTCCTCTTCCTCGTCCCCGACGGGGCCGGGACGGTTCGAAGCCTGAGCGGCGCCGATGAGGCGGCGCGGAGCCCCGGCGTCGTGCGTTGTTTCTTCGAGGACTGCGTCGGTCGGGAAATAGCCCCCGCCATAGACAACGCCTGTTACCTGGGACATGTCGTGACCCGGGACGAGGAGGGGCCCGGAGCCCGAGCGCTGGCCCGGAGGGCGTTGGACGGGGTCCGCGTCGACTTCGCGTGACTTTCGGGGGAGAAGGGGCGTAGCCGTCGTGGCGAACCACAGGAAAAGCCTGGTCGTCCTCCTGGTCTTCACCTTCTTCATGGTGACGGGCTTCGAGATGATCATGCCGCTGATCATCGGGCACTACGTCGACGACCTCGGATTTCTCGCGACGAAGGTCGCCTTTGCCCTGGCAGTCAGGAAGTTCTCGCAGCAGGGGCTGGCGATGTTCGGGGGGCTTCTGGCGGACCGCCGGGACATCAGGAGCCTGATTTCCCTCGGGATGTTTCTGCGGGTGCTGGGATTTTCTGCGCTGGGCTTTACACGGACGTTTCCCGGACTGCTGCTGTCCATGGCCTTCATCGGGTTCGGCGGCGTCCTGTTCGAGCCCGCCTATCAGACGGCCATCGCTTTTTTGACGACGGACGGGAACCGTGCGCGTTACCTCTCGCTGAACAACACCGTCGTCGGAGTCGCCTCCACCCTGGGGCCCCTGATCGGAGCGCTGCTGTTGAGGGTCGATTTCCGCGGGGTCTGTCTTGGGGCCGCGGCCTGTTTCCTGATGAATCTGGTCATCGCGGCGGCGTGGATGCCGCGCGTCCGCGGCGGTACGCGTTCCGTCCCGGTCCGGCGGTCCTTCTCGACCCTGGCCGGGGATGGGCGCTACCTCCGTTTCGTCGGTCTGATGGTCGTGTTCTGGCTGGCCGCGTCCCAGATCGACATCAGCTTCCCCCTGCGCATCCGGGAGATAGCCGGGACGCCGGAGAGCGTCAGCTGGATGTACTCCATCTACGCGGCGGTCACCGCCCTGTTTCAATATCCCCTGGTCTCGTGGCTGCTCAGGAGACACAGCCCACGGCGGATTGCGGCTGCGGGGACGGGAATCGTGGGGCTGTCCCTCCTCTGCGTTCCCCTCGTGGAGCGGACGGGGCCGTTTCTGGCGCTCGTCGCCCTGCTGACGCTCGGGATGCTGCTCGCGCGCCCCAACCAGCAGAGCCTGGCCCTGGCCCTGGCGGACAGGGGGGCGACGGGGCTCTACGTGGGGTTCAACTACCTCGGATTCGCCGTCGGCAGCGGAGGGGGAGCGCTCCTCGGCGGGATGCTCTTTGACCTGTCCCGCCTTTGGGGAACGCCGAACCTTCCGTGGCCGCTGTACGGGGTCGTCGCCCTGCTTGCGGCGGTGGGGTTCGCGAGGGGAAGGGAGTTCGACGGGGTGTGATGAATTGGGATTCCGAAGGGACGAGTCCCTTCGGCGGGGTTCGGGGTGGAGCCCCGAGAAGTTTGTTTGTTGCTTTTATCCGTTTCTTAACGAGCAATGGAGGAGAGAACATGAGGAAGACCGTATTATCGTTGTCCCGGCTGTGGTTCGCGGGCGCACTGCTTTTGGCGGCACTTTCGGTCCCGGCCGGCGAGAGGCCGGCGGAGGCAGGGCGCGGAAACGACGAACTGGTCCTGGTGGAGCGGGAGATCGCCTGCAACACGGATCCCGCCTTCTACCCCGGCTCCAACCACTACGTCAAGAGCGGGGCTGCGGAGCTGTTGTTCAAGGTGGATCCCCAAGGGGTCGTGCAGCCCTCCCTGGCGGAGGGAATCGAGCAGGCCGACCCCCATACCTGGCGGATACGTCTGAGGCCGGAGGGGCGGTTCTGGAGCGGCAAAAGCATCAATGCCGAGTCGGTCGTCGCGTCGCTCGAGCGGTCGCGCAGGACGAACGTCAGGGCCGCTCCCTTTCTGGAGGGGCTCTCGTTTAGGTCTTTGGACAACTGGACCGTCGAGGTGACGACGAAGCGGGAGAACCTGTCGGTGCCCCTGAGCCTGTCCTATATGGAACTGTGCATCATCAACGCGGACGCGCCCCACACCTCCGTGGAGACGATGGACATGAGCGGCATGTACCGCGTCGTATCGTTCGAGCCGAAGAAGAGGATGGTCCTGGAACGCAGCCTTAATTACTACGGGGAGAAGCCCGTCATCGGAAGGATCGTCCACGAGGAGATATCGGACGCGGAGACGCGGGTCCTGGCGATATTGAGCGGGCGCGCGGACATCGTGATGCACATCCCGCCCGAGCACATGGCTCAGTTCGATGGGAGGAAGGACGTCGTTCTGCACACGACGCCCCCCGCCAGCACGGAGACCGTCTACCTGAACCTCTCCAGGCCGCAGCTGCGGGACGTCCGGGTTCGGCAGGCCCTGTCGTGGGGTCTGAACCGCGGGGAGCTGGTGCTGTTGGGGGCCGAGGGGCGGAGCTTCCCCGTGACGACGTGGCTGGGGTCCAACCCGAGGTACAGGGACAGCGTCGGCGGAATTTACGACCATTACGACCCCGAACGGGCGGGGGCGCTCCTGGATGAGGCGGGCTGGAAGTTGGAGAAGGACGGCCTGCGACGCCGTGACGGCGTCGTCCTCTCGATGCGGCTCATGACCTGGGGGCCGGGCAAGGCCGTTGGCGAGGCCATCCAGCATCAATGGACAAAGCTGGGCGTCGCGGCCGAGGTGCGGCACGGCGACTACAGCCTGATCCAGACGGCTCGGGAGACGGGCGACTGGGACGCGCTCATCGAGGGTTGGCAGACCTTCGGGGACGAGTTCGCCCTTCTGAGCGGCCAGTTCGCCCCCAAGGGGACCGCGAACTACGGCGGCTACGACGATGCGGAGACGAACGCGTTGCTCGAGGAGCTCTCGAACGCGGGGACGGAGGCGGCGCGGCGCGAGTTGGCCATGAAGGTAGACGCACGGGTGGCCGAACGGGCCCCGTGTATCTTCCTCTATCCACGCCCCGAGGGGGTGGCTACGCGCGCGGACCTGAAGGGGTACGTGGACCACTTCAGAAAATTCGAGAACGCGATCAACGCGCAGCTGCACTTTGAATGAGCAATGAGGAATGAGCGATGAGAAATGAGCGATGAGAAATGAGCGACGAGGAATGAGCGACGAGGGCGCCCCGGATGATCCCGCTCGTGCAGCCCGGTCGAGGCCCCGAATGAACGCATTCCACCGGGGGGTCCGTCCCTCCGCGCGGGCGGGCGCGCTTCTGAGAAAACTGGTGGAGATGGCCGTGACCCTTCTGCTGGCGACCCTGGTCCTGTTCGTGCTGACGCACATGGCTCCGGGGGACCCGGTTCGGCTGATGCTGGGGGAGCCGGAGATCGGCACGGCGAACTCGGAAGCCTATCGGCTGCGGTATGCCGAGATGAGGCGGGAGCTTCGGCTGGACGACAACCTGTTCCTCCAGTATGGCGTGTGGCTGGGACGCCTGTTTCGGTTCGACCTGGGGCGCTCCATCCACACCCGGCGCCCCGTGAGGACGGAGCTCCTGGAGCGTTTGCCCGCAACGCTCCAGTTGGCCCTTCCGGCGCTGTCGCTGCAGCTGGTCCTGGGGACCGTCCTGGGCGTCGCCTCCGCGGTGAACCGGGGGCGCATGACGGACCACGCCGTTCGCGTCGGCTGCGTCGTCCTGGCGTCCGTCCCCGTCTTCGCGCTGGGGCTGGCGCTGCTGTACTTCTTCGGGGTGCGCCATGCCCTCTATACGATTGCCAACGAAGCGGGCTGGGGGCGCTTGTGGCTTCCCGCGACGACCTTGGGGCTCATCGCCGCGCCCCCGCTGGCCCGCATGATTCGCACGAATCTTCTGCAGGAGTTCGGAAGGCCGTATATCCTGGCGGCCCTGTCCCGGGGGCTGCGAAGGCGGCAGATCGTCCGGGGCGCGTTCCGGAACGTCCTGCTTCCCGTCGTCACGATGACGGCCCTCTCCGCTGCCTCGCTGGTGGGGGGCGCCGTCGTGGTGGAGAGCGTGTTCTCCTGGCCGGGCATCGGCAAGTACGCCCTGGACAGCATTCTGCTTCACGACTATCCGGTGATCCAGGGCTACGGGTTCGTCACCATCGTGATGATCCTCCTGATCAATCTGGGGGTGGACATCGTTTACATCTGTCTCGACCCGAGGCTGCGGGGACGCTCGGGATACGGAAATGCGGAGGGCGAAGCCCATGCCTGATTCGCTCAGGGCCGGGGTTGCGCTGCTCGCGCTTCTCGTCCTGGCCGTCGTCTGTGCGGACCTCGTCGCGCCCTTCGACCCTCTGGAACAGAGCCCTACGGTCCGCCTGTCCCCTCCCTCCATGGAACACCCTCTTGGGACCGACGCCTTTGGGAGGGACATCCTCTCCCGCGTCCTGTACGGCGGGCGCTTCACCCTGACGGCCTCCTTCGCGGCGCTGTCCGCCGCGCTCTGCCTCGGTGTCTGCGCGGGGATGGCCGCCGGGATCCTGGGCGGCCTCTGCGACGCAGTGCTCATGCGGATCGTCGACGTGCTGATGGCCTTTCCGTTCACCGTGCTGGCCCTCGTCGTCACGGCGCTCTTCGGGACGGGGTTCCTCCATCTGCTCTTTGCCGTTGCCGCCGTGTGGTGGGTGCCCTTCGCCCGGCTTGCCCGGAGCATCACGCTGAGCTCCGGGAACGATACCGAGGTCGCGGCGGCCCGTGTCCTCGGGGCAAGCGGCCTCACCATTGCCGTCCACGAGATTTTGCCGAAGGTGACCGGACCCGCATGGGTCCTCGCGACGTTCGAGCTGGGGAAGCTCATCCTTTCCCTTTCGGCCCTGTCCTTCTTCGGCCTCGGGGCGAAACCCCCTTCCCCGGAGTGGGGAACGATGCTGGCGGACGCCAAGGTACACTTCTTCAGGGCCCCTCACCTCCTGCTGGGGCCGGCGCTCTTCATCTTTCTGACGGTGCTGTCCCTGAACCTGATGGGGGAAGGGCTGAGGGACCGACTGGACCCGTTCGAGATCCCCGGATTCTGACGGGTGGCGCCGACGGAAAATACCGCGGAAAAAACTCAAGGGAAGCGCTGATTAAAACAAAATCGCATATTTTGCCAGGGATAAATATGCAA
>CAJPSE010000121.1 GCA_905373185.1 uncultured Fretibacterium sp. | reverse complement strand
GGGCAAGGTCGCGAAGGTTCACTATCAGGTGCCTCCTCTAGCGCACCCCGTCCCCGGCCCGTGCCAGAGCCCCCGCGGCGGGGCGCGTCTCGATGGCCATCCCCTCGGACATGGAGGGACTGTAGACCTTGTCCACCGCCAGTACCCTGAGCCCGCTGGCCGTGAGCATCTCCCGCGCCTCCCGCTCCGAACGACGTGCGACGTCCGGGATCGTCAGCTTCCCGTCACGGCCGCCCCCTCCCTCGCTGACTAGAAGGTCGACCTTCCGCTCCACGGGGATATTGGCGGGCGCCGAGGGGCTTTGGGCAATGACGACGCCCCCCGGCTGGGATCCGTCCTTGATTCGAATCACATCACCGACCGCAAACCCCTGCTCCTGGAGCACCCTCTGGGCGCGGGTCAGCTCCTGCCCCCGAAGGTCGGGGACGGCACGCTGCTCTCCGCCCTGACTGACCTGGAGAATGACGAGCTGGCTCTTGTTCACCCGGGCCCCCGGCTCAGGCGACTGGGCCAACACGCGCCCCGAGGGCAGGGAGGAGGCCACTTGCTCGATTTTTACGGCAAAGCCCAGACGCTCGGCCTCAGCCACGGCGTCGACCACGGACCGCTCCCGGAGGGGCGGAACGACGACCGTGTTCGACGGCCGGAAAAACACTGTATAGAAAGCCACGGCCCCGGAGGAAAAGATCACCAGGACGACAAACAAAAGGGTCCAACGGATTGCTTTGCCCATCGGCACTCAGACCTCCGCTCTCTTCATGATGATGGAACAGTAAAAACCATCCAGCCAGGGCGATGCAGGCCAGATGTACGCACCCCACGGGCGGCCCCTGTGGAAGGGGCCGGACGTACCCCACGGCGAGGGGACCTCCACGCCGTTGGCCCGGCCCGCCAGGACCTCCGCCACGACGTTCTCATTTTCCTGACGAAGGAGGCTGCACGTGACATAAATTATAATACCATTCGGCGCACACAGGTCCAAAGCCCGCGCCAGCAAATCCTTCTGAACGGCCACCAGACGGTCGAAACGGGACCAGGAGAGCTGCCATTTGGACTCCGGCTTCCGGCTCCATGTCCCGCTCCCCGAGCAGGGGGCATCCAACAGAACAAGGGTGGGGGCCTCACGCGGCTCGAGCTCCAGGGCGTTGCCGCAGCGCAGTTCCGCACGAGCCTCCACACCCAGACGCCGCATCTCGCGGACGGCGCTCAGGTGCCGTCCACGAGAAAGCTCCCAGCACTCCACACGCGCCTTGGGAAGGGATTGAAGGATTTGGCCGGCCTTGACTCCTCGTCCCGAGCACATGTCCAGGATCACACCCGCCCTCCAGAAACGCTCCACCAGCGAGGCCACGAGGAGCGACCCCTCCGTCTGAACCGTACACCACCCCCGTTCATAGCCGGGGAGGGAGGTCGGAAGCACGGTGCTTTGAAGACGGAGGGCCCCCGAGAGGTCGGAGGACTCGGGCTCCAGGCCCCCCTCCCGCAGCAGGCCATTCAGCACATCCGCCCGCCCCGGGGAGACGCGGAGGGAGGACGCCGGCGGGATGCGCATCAGGTCGAAGAGCTCGTTCAGCTCGGACCGCTTCCACGATTTTGTCCAGGCCGGCAACGACCAGACGGGGACCCCCGCCCAGAGGGCGCGGTCCTCGAGGGAGGCCGAGCGGCGGAGCGCTTCGACCCGTTCCGAGCCTCGCTCTCCGACAGCACGCAGGACGGCGTTGACAAGGGAGACGAACTTTCCCTGTCCCTCGTTCTTGAGGTGTTCCAGCAGGCCGTTGACCAGGACGCCACCGGCGAAATGACGCAGCTCCAGAAGCCCCGCGGTACCCACCAGCAGACAGTCCGCGACCTGGGGAGGCAGGCGCCCTCCCGCCGCGGGCCGGCCCGGAGAGCGGCCCCCCTCTCGTCGGCTCCGGGCATCCCCGGACCGCAGGAACCCCCCGACGATGTGCCGCCACATCTCCTCCCGCCGCAGAACGATGTAGACCAACGAAGCGGCCAGGGACAGATCCCCGGGGGTCATCGCCGAGCCGGAATCCCGCAGGACCTCCGAGGCGAAGCGCCCCTCCCTCACCCGGGCCAGTACGTGAAGCGCTCCCTCAATCCCGCGCACGATGTCCTCCCCAACGCCCCAAAAATCGAAAGAAAAAGGAGCACCCCTCGACGGGTGCCCCATCGCTGCATTTTGACGACAAGACGAAGCTGCGTTTCATACTTGTTGAATCAGCGGTCCTGAGAGGAACCCCTCAGGATCAGAAGGCGCACCAGATGCAGCACGGCCATCAGGGCGGCAGCGACGTAGGTCCAGGCAGCGGCGTTCAGGACGCTCCTGGCGCCGTTCAGCTCATCCGGGGCCAGGGCTCCCGTCCCGTTCAGGATCGTGATGGCGCGCGAGCTCGCGTTGTACTCCACCGGCAGCGTCACCAGGTGGAAGATGGTTGCGCCCAAAAAGAGGACGATGCCCAAATTCATCAGGAACTGGCCACGCATCATGAAGCCGATGATGAAAAGGGGGATGGCCATGTTGGAGACCAGCCCTACCGCAGGCGCCACCCGGTTGCGGAACATCAAGGGCGCGTATCCCTCGCTGTGTTGGATGGCGTGCCCCACTTCATGGGCGGCGATTCCGATGGCGGCGATGCTGGAGCTGGAGTAGACCGCGTCCGAAAGACTGAGCGTCCGGTCCCTGGGGTCGTAGTGGTCGGTCAGGTCCCCTTCGACGTGGTTGACCGGCACTGAGGACAGCCCAAAACGATCCAGCAGCATCCGCGCCGCCTGGGCGCCCGTGACACCGCCCCGTGCCCGGACCTGGCTGAAGCGGTCAAAGGTGCTCTTTACGCGCATCTGGGCCCAGAAGGACAGGAGCAACGCCGGGATCAAAAGGAGCATCGAGGGGTGGAGCATCGTGGGATCGAAAAAAGGATAATACATGAGGCGGATTCCCTCCTTGGTACATCAAGAGTATACAAGCCTAGTCAGTATAGCCGCGGGCCGCGTAAAGCGCATCCGCAGAAACCACACCGGCACGCCCCTCCGTTCGACCGTCCGGCCCGGCTGCCGCAAGCTGCATCTCTATCTTTGGGCTAAGCCATAAAAACGGCGACCGCCTCCACCAGACGCTCCTGTTCCTCCGCCTCGAGGCCGGGGAAGATCGGGAGCGCCAAGGCCTCCTGCGACAGGCGCTCCGCCTGCGGACAATCCCCAGGCCGTCCTCCAAGAAAGGCGAAGCATGGCTGGAGGTGTAGCGGCAGGGGATAATAAACGCGCGTCGTCAGCCCCAGCCCATCGAGGTGCGCCATCAACCTGTCCCGATCCGGAACGCGCACCACATATTGATGATAGATATGATGGTTACCGGAGAGCTCCTCGGGGAGCACCACCCGATCCGTCAGTCCACGGGACTCGAAGAACAGACGATACCGGTCGGCGCAGAGGCGCCGGTCGGCATTCCAGCGCTCCAGGTGGGGCAGCTTCACATCTAGGACCGCCGCCTGGAGGGCGTCGAGCCGGCTGTTCAGCCCGACCTCCTCGTGAAAGTAGGTGCGCCCCTCGCCGTGGACCCGCAGGCGCCGCAGCCGTTCTGCCCGTTCCGCGTCGCGCGTTACGATCATTCCGCCGTCGCCGCAGCCCCCCAGGTTCTTCGTGGGGAAAAAGGAGTAGCACCCTACGTCCCCTGTGGTACCGGCCCGTGCAATACGGTTCTCCACCCGGCGCCAGGCGCCGAAGGCCTGAGCGGCATCCTCCACGATCGCCACGCCCCGCTTGGCACAGAGCTCCGAGATGCCCTCCAGGGGCACGGTCTGACCGAACAGGTGCACGGGCAGAAAAGCCTTTGTCCTCGGGGTCAACCTGCGCTCGGCCTCGGCCAGGTCGATGTTCCCGGTCGCGGGGTCGATATCCGCAAACACGGGCCTGGCCCCAAGGCGCACGACGGCCCCCGCCGTGGCAAAGAAGCTGTATGGGGTCGTGACGACCTCGTCCCCCGGCCCGACACCCAGGGCCATCAGGGCCAGGATCAGCGCGTCCGTCCCCGAGGCGCAGCCGATCGCCGAGCCCTCGGGAAGCTCCAGGTAGCTCTCGACATGCTCCTCGAACGTGCGGACCTCGCGCCCCAGGATGAAGGACTGAGCCTCGAACACGCGCTCGAGAGCCCCCCGCACCTCGTCCCGTATCTCCGCATAGGCCCGGGACAAGTCCAAAATAGGCAAACGATCGTTCACCCTACCATCTCCTCGCAATTCAAATCGGTTTCGGCTCGAATACCCGCCGCGTCGTTTTTATGTTTTTATGATACATTATCCCTTAAACGTCGAATTTCGAGGAGAACGACATGAGGCTTTTCATCACGATTCTATCCATGACCTCCATCATCGCGTTCGGCTACGCCCTGGCCGGATATGCGGGATACGCTCTCGGGCACGGAAGGGAGGACTATATCTTTTTTGGGCTTCTCCTGGGCATCCTGACGGGCTCCCTTTCCCTGTGGCTCTGGAAACGATGGATGCCCCTGTTTCTGGAGGAGACCGATTCGGGAGAGGCTGAACACAGCGATGGGGACGGCGGGATATATCATCCTGAATAAGGCTGCTGAATAAGGATGCTGAATGAGGATGAATGAAGGAGAATGACGGCGCCCGTGCTCAATCCACGGTCATTCCGGCCCTGAAGACCTCCAGCAACGTGTCCAGGTCCGAGGCACAGCCGGCGCGGCGGCGCAGCTCGGCCGCCCCGCTCATCCCCCTGAGCATTCCCCCCATCAGCCGTTTGAGCAGCACCACGGCCAGATGCTCTCCGCACAGCGCCCTGGCCCGCTCTCCGAGGCGCGATAGTTCCTCGCCCCTCAACTCCGGGCTTGGATCGATAAGCTCATCGGGGATCGGGAACCCCAGGGCGCGAAGCGATTCGGGGAACAGCCAGGGATTCGCCAGAGCGCCCCGCGCCAGCATCACGGCAGCACATCCCGCATCCAGGTATTCCCGAACATCCTCGGGAGTGCGCACATCGCCGCTTGCGGCAATCCTTCCGGGGAAACGCTGCGCCGCCTCCGCCACGACCGTCCTGTCCGAACGCCCCTCGTAGCGCTGGGCCGCCGTCCGGCCATGGATACAGACGTTCTCGGCCCCCGCATCGAGCAACCCCTCCACAAAACGTATCGTATCCTCGTTTTTGCCCTCGCTGACCCGACGTATCTTGACCCAGATGGGGAGCCCCAGGCGCTTCAGCCGGCGCGTCATCCCGAACGCCTCGGAAGGGGCGTTCAGCAAAGCCGCGCCCGCCCCCCGCCGGGTCACCTTGGGCATGGGGCAGGCCATGTTGAGCCCCAGCCCGGCAAAGGCGGATCCCCCTCTCGCGCCCTCGAGCTCCAGGGCGACCTCCGCCCCCCTCACCACCGTGTCCGCCTCTCCCCCAAAGAGCTGAAGGATCACGGGCCCCTCGCCCGGCAGGGTCTCGAGCATATCCGAGGTCTTGCGGTTCGCCCGAACCAATCCGGCGCAGCTCACCATCTCCGTGTGGGTCAGGGCGGCCCCCAGCCTCGTAAAGAATTCCCTGACCGGCGCCGCCGTGACCCCGGCCAGGGGCGCCAGGCAGAGCGGATTGGCAAGTGCCAGCCCACCGACAAAAAACGTGTTCGCCGTCACGGCAAAGCCCTTTTCCTGGAGGCTCGCTCGT
>CAJPSE010000120.1 GCA_905373185.1 uncultured Fretibacterium sp. | reverse complement strand
AGAGCCGCTTGGCCCACAGACGGTACTAAAGAATTGACATGGGGGCTTCATGGATTGAATCAGCGCTTCCCTTGGCGTCCTGTCCGGTATTTAACGAGGTCGAGTTTCTCCGGCTGGCCTGTACAATGAGTGGGAACCCTCACCCCGGTTGTTCTGTGAAGCGGGGAGGGGGACGGGGACCCTGTTTTCGGATTTGGGGTCCCCGGGAAGGAGTGGAGGTTTTGAGGCTTTTACAGGATCCGATGATGTTGTTGCTGACGCTGCCCGCCGTGCTGTGGGCGATATCGTTCCACGAGTTCTGCCACGGCTATGCGGCCAAGCTGGTGGGGGATCCCACGGCCGAGCGGTCGGGACGGCTCTCCCTGAATCCCCTGGACCATTTCGACCTCGTGGGGACACTCATGCTCCTGCTCGTGGGGTTCGGGTGGGCAAAGCCCGTCCCGATCAATACGCGCTACTTCCGACATCCGCGCCGGGACCTCGTCATCGTCTCCCTGGCCGGGATCGCGGGAAACATCTTGACGGCGGTCGTCTGCGCGCTGTTCCTGCGCTTCCTGGGGGACCCCTGGTACCGCCTTGCCGGAAGGGCCGGTATTATGGTTCTGGTTCAGATGATCGCCATCAACATGGGGCTGGCCGCCTTCAACCTGATCCCCATCCCGCCGCTCGACGGTTCGAGGGTGCTGGAGGCCTTCCTGCCCTTCAGATACCTGCGGTACTATTACTGGCTGGAGCGGTACGGCATGATCATCCTGTTGGTACTTCTGATGACGGGGATCGTCGACGTCCTCTTCAACCCGATCTTTCGCTTGCTGTGGGGCCTGCTCCCTTTCGGTTTCTCCTTCTGACCCGTGGAGCTGAGGGCTCCGCCGCCAATGTTTCGTGAGGACGAGGGCCGAAGAGAGCTCCAAGAAAATAAATAAAAGTAAACTATATATTTATTTGTTGACTTTTTGTTTATTGTTCTCTATACTTCTTGTCGTCGGGGGCGAATCCCTCGGCGCTCCTGTTTTTTTTCGTGGGCGGGATTTCGAGGTCGAAGATGACCTTTCGGCCGTGGAGTTTCGGTCGACTTTCGATAAGGGGTCTTCGATACCAAATGGGTTCTTCGATACTAATCCAGGAAGGAAGTTTTAGAGATGGCGGGCAGGAAGGGCAAGGTCGTCCTTGCGTACAGCGGCGGTCTGGACACCTCGGTGGCGGTGGTCTGGCTCTCGGAGCAGGGGTACGACGTGGTCACGATGACGGCGGACGTGGGGCAGAAGGTTATCGACCTCGAGGCGGCGAAGAGCAAGGCCCTGCACAGCGGCGCCGTGAAGGCCTATATCTTCGATCTGAAAAAGACCTTCGTCGAGAATTATGTCTGGCCCTCGCTGAAGGCCAACGGGATGTATCAGGGGACCTATCCTCTGACCTCGGCCCTGTCCCGACCTCTGATCGCCAAGACCCTGGTGGATATCGCCAACAAGGAGGGGGCCGTGGCGGTCGCCCACGGCTGCACCGGGAAGGGGCAGGACCAGGTGCGCATCGAGGTCTGCGCCACGGCGCTGAATCCCAGACTGGAGGTCCTGGCGCCGGTCCGGGACTGGCACTTCAGCCGTGAGGCCGAGATGGACTATGCCGTGAAGCACGGGATTCCCGTCAAGGCGACGGCCAGCTCCCCCTACAGCATCGACGAGAACCTCTGGGGCCGCTCCATCGAGTGCGGCATGCTGGAGGATCCGTGGAATGAGCCGCCGGAGGACGCCTATGAGCTGACGGCCAACCCCCTGGATGCGCCCAACGAGCCGGACTTCGTGGAGATTGCCTTCGAGCGCGGGTTGCCGGTCGCGCTGGACGGCGAGAGGATGGACGGGGTCAGCCTGATCCTCAAACTGAACGAGCTGGCTGGCAAACACGGCGTAGGGCGCGTTGACATGGTCGAGGACCGGCTGGTCGGCTTCAAGAGCCGCGAGGTCTACGAGTGCCCCGGCCCCATCACGCTGCTGAGCGCCCACAGGGCCCTGGAGACCATGACGCTGGACAAGCGTGTGCTCATCTCGAAGAGGGAGCTCGAGATACGCTTTGCGGAGCTGACCTACGAGGGCTATTGGTTCTCGCCGCTCAGGGACTGCATCGGGGCCTTTATCGACGAGACTCAGAAGTATGTGAACGGCACGGTGAAGGTCCGGCTCTTCAAGGGACAGGCCGTCGTCCGGGGGATGAAGGCCGCCAAGACGATTTACAGGCACGACCTAGCGACCTACTCCGAGGGGGATGCGTTCGACCACTCGGCAGCCGTCGGCTTCATCAAGATCTGGGGGCTGCCCGTCCGAACCTGGACCTCGACCTTCCCGCGCGACGACAAGGAGGAACTGCCCATCGAGGCGTGAATCCCCTCCTGTGTCTTTCGGGCCCCTCCGCCGACAGGAGGGGCCTATTTCGTCGAGTTTGGAATCGGGGAGAAGCGCCGGCCTCTTCCCGGCGGCGCGGGCTTGGGTTCCCCTCCGGGGGAAAGGGCCTCGGAGTTTTTGGCCCCCGCCGATGCCGCGCTTCGCCTCACGGTATGAAACCCGCAACAGGAGTAGACGCGGACGTCATTCTCCCAAAACCATTTTACGTTCTGAAAGTCGTCCCGAACCCGTGACCTCATGCAGACCTTCCATCCCGTCTCTGGTGCCGTGCCGAAGACGAGGCGTATCGTCTCCACCCCGTCCGTGTAGAGAAGTTCGCCCTCACGCTCCGAGAGGGCGGTCTTTATTGCCCTTGCCAGATCGGAAGATGTGTTTGGTGCCATAGGCCGCATCAGGGCGGCGGGCCGGGAACTTGCCAGTATGGTGCCCGACCCGTCCAGGACGTCCACCATCAGGGAAGGGGGAAGACCCCGTGCCGTGACGAGCTTCTGGAGCTCGAAGATATTCGTGTCCAAAACGGCAGTCCCCACCTGCCTCCGATCTGCCGTACATACGGGACAGACCGCCGTGACCGTCGGAGCTCCGGTCAGCGATTGTCTTCGGAACGGCATCCACTGGGGCGAAGCCGGGCTCTTCTTGTCCCATGACGTCCCATCCCATGACATCCCGTCCCCAACGTAGTCCGGAAACGCTTCGAGTGTCTTGGGTTGGCCCTCGTCCCGATAGGCATAGACGGCCAGCGCTTCCTTGTCCGGGGAGTCCCCTGCGGACAGGCTCAGGCCCAGCCCCGTGGCCGCGTCATAGGACGTGACGTAACGGGGCGGGAGAGCCCTGCAGCCGGGCAGGTCCCCGACCGCCCAGTACTCCTCGGCGTCCCGGGCCGCCTTCCTGAGGAGGACGCTCTTCTGAAGTATCGCCGTGTGGAGGGCCTGCAGGATGCTCTCCGTCTCGGTTCGAAGCTGCGCCTCCATCCTGCCTGCAATGTAGTTCTGGGCCAGACGGTACCCCGGATAGCAGGCTGCGGCCGCGAGGCAGAGGGCCCACAGCGCCGCGTGCCCGAAAAACGATTTTTTCCCCATCGGCCGGATCCTCCCTTTCCCCGTAATCCCGGACGCTATTTTACATCGTTTTTCCAGGAAAGTGCGCCGACCCTTTGGCGTAAGACGGATGGAGAGAGAATTTTATGGTCCAGAGATACGCCATTAGGAGATACGTTATAATTGAAAGAAAGCCGCAAAACGTCCGGGCCTCGACCTGAGGCGTCTGCGCGGGAGGACCTCCAATCATGATGTACGGTTTTCTGATCATTCTGGTTTTGGCGGCGATAAGCGCTTTCTTTTCCCTTTCGGAGATATCGCTGGCGGCATCCCGGAGGATGAAGCTGCGTTCCATCGCCGAGGGCGGCGATGCCCGCGCTGCACGGATCCTGAGCTTTCAGGATCAGCCGGGGCTGTTCTTCACGACGGTCCAGATCGGGCTGAACGCTGTGGCCATCCTGGCAGGCATCGTAGGAGATTCCCTTTTGTCGCCGATGATCCATGGGCTGCTTCCCGATATCCTGGGCCACGCCCTGAAGGGGCAGGTCGCCTCCGCCGTACCCTTCGTCGGGGTCACCCTCTTCTTCGTCCTCTTCGCGGACCTCATCCCCAAACGAATCGCCATGGCGGTCCCCGAGGCTGTGGCCCTGAGGTCGATCGAGGGGATGCGTCGGGTGATCTTCGTCCTCGCTCCGCTGTCGAAGATATTCAATTCCCTGAGCAGCGTCATCTGCAGGGCCTTCGGGCTGCCCGATAAGCGTCGGGACGACATCACGTCGGACGACCTCTACGCCATGGTGGAGGCGGGGACGATGGCCGGGCTTTTGAGAAAACAGGAGAAGGACCTGATCGGCAACGTCTTCGAGCTCGACGTGCGCACCGTCCCCTCCGCCATGACCGTCCGGGAGAACATCGTGTATCTGGACCTTCACGAGGAGGAGGCGCGCGTCAAGGAAAAGATCGCCTCCGCGCCGCATTCCACCTATATCGTATGCGACAAGGACATCGACCACATCGTGGGTTACGTGGACTCCAAGGGGCTGCTGGAGCGGGTCGTCAAGGGGCAGAGCCTTCAGCTGGACAACGGGCTCGACATCAGGCCGCCCCTCATCATCCCCGACACCCTGACACTGGCCGAGGCCATGGACCAGTTCAAGGGACGGGAGGAGAACCTGGCGGTCGTGCTCAACGAGTACGCGCTGGTCGTCGGGATCATTACCCTGCAGGACATCATGATGATGCTGATGGGCAACCTGGTGGGGGAGGAGGAGCAGATAATCAAGCGGGACGAGACCTCGTGGCTGATCGAGGGGGCGACCCCGATCGAGGATGCGATGCACGTGTTCGAGATAGAGGATTTTCCCGAGTCCCAGAACTACGAGACGATCGGCGGATTCCTCACGTTCATGCTGAGGCGCATCCCTCATCGCACCGATTCCGTCGTGTACGGGGGGTACAAGTTCGAGATCATGGACATCGACAACTACAAGATAGACCAGATCCTTGTGACGCGCCTCGCCCCACAGGAGCCGAAGCAGGAGGAGAGTCCGGAGGTACAGGAGCAAATAATTCCGTAAATGATCTCGTAAAGGCAAGGGGGGCCGTTTGGCCCCCCACTTTTGTCCTTGCCGGTCGTCAGCGCCTGGGCCCCAGGAAGGGGATGGGGTCAACGGGTTTACCGTTGACCCGGACCTCGAAGTGAACGTGGCTCGTGGTGGCGCGTCCCGTACGGCCCACGGTCGCGAGCGTCTCTCCCTGACGCACCCTTTGGCCCTGCCTGACCTCGATGTTCAGACAATGGGCGTACAGCGTGGCGATTCCGCCGCCATGGTCGACGATCACCACGTTCCCGTATCCTCTGAAGCTCCGGCTTTTGGCGGAGGCGACCAGCTTGACCACCCCATCCCTTGCGGCCCGGATATACGTGCCCTTGGGCATGGGGATGTCGATTCCCGAGTGGAGGGATCTCCTGCCCCGCTTGCCGAACCCCGACGAAACGGCACCGTTTACGGGCCAGATCATCTTGGATCCCGAGAACCTGGCGGCCTCCGGTATGGCGGGGGCGGGCTCTGGGGATGGCCTTCCGGGGAAAAAGCTCCGTGGGATGCCGTTCAGGCCGGAGGTGCGGGGGGCCTGGGTTCGGGGAAGCCTTACGACGGTTACGTTGTCACCCGATATGACCAGCCTCATGGGGCCGCTCAAGGAGTCTTCGTCCTCCGAGAGGAACAGGACGGGTTCCCTCGTATCCGCG
>CAJPSE010000119.1 GCA_905373185.1 uncultured Fretibacterium sp. | reverse complement strand
CTGGGTAGCCCCCTCCGGAAGCTGGATTGAGACGAAGACGGTGCCCTGGTCCTCGTCGGGGATCAGGGTGGAGGCCGTCGTCCGGAAGATGCCCCAGCAGGCCGCAAGGACGACCGCCAGCAGCCCCAGGGTGACGACGGTCCTGCGGGCAATCCACAGGGCGCCCCGGACGTACCCCCTCGTGGCCGCCGATACGACCCGGTTGAACCAGGCCAGGGGGCCACGCTTCTTCATTCCGACGTTCCTCGTGAGCATGTGGGCGCACATCGCCGGAGAGAGCGTGAAGGCGACGAGCGTGGAGAAGCAGACCGAGATCGATATGGTCACCGCGAACTGCCGATAGATCTCGCCCGTGATGCCGCTCATGAAGGCTACGGGAAGGAAGATCGCGAGGAAGATCAGCGTGGTAGCCAGCATGGGACCGGACACGTCCCTCATGGCCCGGCGAGTGGCCTCCATGGCGTCGGTCCCGTCGCGCTCCATGACGAAGAGCACGCGCTCCACGACGACGATGGCGTCGTCGACCACCGTCCCGATGACCAGCACGAGGGCGAAGAGCGTCAGGATGTTGATGCTGTAGTCGAGGGCGACCAGGATCATGAACGTGGCCGCCAGCGACACGGGAATAGCGGCCACCGGAACCAGGGTGACGCGCCAGTCCTGAAGGAAGAGGTAGCAGACCAGGACGACCAGGAAAAAGGTGAGCAGGAGCGTCTCCAGGATCTCGATGATCGTCTCCCACACGTAGCTCGTCGTGTCGTAGGCGATCGTGTAGCTGACGTCCGACGGAAAGCTCTTCGCCAGCTCGGCCATGACCTTCTTGGCGCTGCTCATCACGTCCAGGGCGTTGGCGTCCGGGGACTGGGACAGGGAGATGACGGTCGAGGGCTTCCCGTTCAGCCCGGCGTGGGTGGTGTAGGACTCGGCCCCAAGCTCGACGCGGGCGACGTCCTTCAGGAGGACCCGTCCCCCCTGCTCCGTGGTCCTGACGATGATCTCCTCGAACTCCTTTGGGGCGGAGAGGCGCCCCTCTGTCGTCAGCGTGTAGATCAGGGGGCTGTCGTCGTTGCCGGGGCTCGAGCCGATGGAGCCGATGGAGGCCTGGCGGTTCTGGCTCTCGATGGCGCTGGCCACGTCCGAGGTGGAGAGCCCAAGGGAGGCGAGGCGTTCGGGGTCCAGCCAGATGCGGATGCTGTACTTCGCGCCGTATACCTGGACGCTGCCCATCCCGGCGACGCGCTTCAGGGCGTTGGCGACGTTGTTAGTCGCGTAGTCGCTCAGGAACAGCTCGTCCCGCGTCCCCTCCGGGGAGCCCAGCACGATGAGCCCCAGCATGTCCGAAAAGCTGGCGCTCGTCGTCACCCCCTGGGCCGTCACCTCCTTGGGGAGCTTGGAGGAGGCCTGCTGGACCCGGTTCTGCACCTTCACCAGGGCCATGTCCGTGTCCGTGCCCGTCTTGAAGGTGATGGTGAGGGAGTAGCTGCCGGTGTTGCTGGAGGTTGAGCTCATGTAGATCATGTCGTCGACGCCGTTGATCTCGTCCTCCAGGGGGGCGGCCACGGTGTTGGTCAGCGCCTTGGCGTCCGCGCCCGGATAGTTCGCGGACACCCGAATCTGGGGAGGGGTGATGTCCGGGTACTGCTTGATCGGGAGGCTGAAGGCCGAGATGATGCCCGCCAGGGCAGGCGCGATCGAGATGACGACGGCAAAGCGCGGGCGCTCGATGAAGAACTGTGAGAACATGCCGATCCTCCCCGCCTCAGGACTTCTGCCCGGCGGCCCCGTTCGAGTCCGACGGCATGGGGCTGACCGGCATCCCGTCCCGGACCGATTGAAGGCCGAGCTGGACTATCCTCTCCCCCTCCATGAGCCCCGAGGTGACCTGGCGCATGGAGCCCGACTCGGTGCCGAGCACGACGCTGCGCCGGTGGGCGACGTTCTCCGAATCCACGACATAGACGTAATCGCCCTGACCGTCGGCGGCGAGCGCCTCCTGGGGGACCAGGACGTCGAGGATGGGGGCGGAGGCGGCGACCTCGACCCGGACCATGGAGCCGGGGAGCAGGAGCCCCTGTGGGTTCCCGAAGCGCAGGCGCAGCGTGATCGTCCCCGTCCGCTCATCCACCGTGTTGTCCTCGAAGTCCCGTTCGCCCGGCACGGGGTAGGCGCTGCCGTCCGTGAGGCGCAGCGTCGTCCTGACGGACTTCTCGTTCACGGTCTTGGAGAGCTCCATTATTCGCAGGAACTCGCGGTCGGGCAGGGAGAAGGACACTCGGATGGGGTCGACCTGGACGATATTGGCGAGGACGCTGGCCGAGGGGGTGACTTAGTTGCCCTTGGTCGCACCCGCCTTGCCGATGCGTCCCGTGATGGGGGCCTTGATCTTCGTCCGGCCGAGGTCGATCTGTGCGAGCCTGAGCTGGGCCTTCGCCTGCGCGACCTGGGCCTTGGCCTGGGCTGCGTCGCCCGCCGCCGTATCGATGTTCGAGGCGGAGACGCCGTCCTTGCCGATGTTCTTCAGCCGCGCGTGGTATCGGGACGCCGTGGCGGAGCTCGCCTCCGCCTTCGCCAGCTCGGCCTGCCTCAGCGCCACGGTGGCCTGGTATTCGGCAGGATCCAGGGTGAAAAGCAGATCTCCCTCCTTGACGATAGAGCCCTCCTTGAAGTTGACCCCGGCGATCTCTCCGGCGATCTGAGGTCTGATGTCCACGGTCTGGATGGCCTCGACCTTGCCGATGTATTCCTTTTGGACGCCCAGGTCCTTTTTCTCGACCGTGTACAGGACGACGGAGGCGGCCTGGCCCTATTGTGCGGGGGCCGCCTCCGCCTCCCGTGCCGCCGTTTTGCAGGCCGAAAGGGCGGTGATGGCGAAGCCGACTGCCGCAAGAAGAACCATGGCCGCAGGGTTCAAGCCCCTTCCGTTCATCTTCTCCCGACCGCTTGTCCGGTGTTCCCGATCTCGAGATGCTGCTCCAATCCTCATGTCGCTCAAAGCTCTCCTTTTCCGTTCAGGGTAATGTGAGCGGGAACCCGATCGCGCCTGACGACAAGACGATACACTAACACCAGTTTATGTAAAAGTTTTGGAACATTACGACCTCCTTCACGGGAGCTAGAAAATTATAAGGCAAGCTGGATATTTTGGAGCTCTGTCCCGTTGCGGCAAAACGCAGAGCTTCAACGAGTTGGAACGTGATATCTTGCGCAACGGATGCCGCTGGTGTACAATACATGCCGTTGCTTTGAACGCAGGTCCGTAGCTCAATTGGCAGAGCACTGGTCTCCAAAACCGGGGGTTGCAAGTTCGAGTCTTGCCGGGCCTGCCATTTTTTTATTGTCCAGGGCGTCGTTTCGAGGTGCCCACAGGAGGCAATGCATGGCTAAAGAAATTGCGAGTTCGATCCCGGGAATCGGTTTCCTGCGGGAGGCCAGGGCCGAGCTGAAGAAGGTGACGTGGCCCGGCAGGCGGCAGATTTGGTTTTCGACTCTGGTCGTCATCTTTTTTACGCTTTGCGCCTCCCTCTATCTGGGGGCTATCGATTTTCTCCTGACGTGGGTTTTCTCCGGGATCCTGAGCTGACGACGGCTCGCTGGATACGATCCCTGGCACGTAGGTGGGGGTGAAGGGACTTTTCCCGAGTTTTTCATGGAGGTACGAGACGAGCGCCGCTGGTATGTCGTACAGACCTACGCGGGCTATGAAAATCGAGTGAAGGCCAACCTGGATCAGCGCATAGAGACGATGGGGATGGAGAAAAACATCTTCAATGTACTGGTTCCTGTGGAGGAGCGGGTCCTCGTCAAGGACGGGAAAAGTCGTAAGGTCTCCAGGAAGCTTTATCCCAGCTATGTGCTTGTGGAGATGGTGCTTGACGAGCAGTCGTGGTATGTCGTGCGCCATACGCCGGGTGTAACGGGATTCGTGGGGGCGGGAAGCCTTCCGCTGCCGCTTTCCGAACGGGAGGTCCGTGAGCTGATGTCTCGTATCGGCTCGGAGCAGGCCAAGCCCAAGGTCGAGATCAATCTCAGGCTGGGGGATACCGTCAGCGTCAGGAGTGGCCCTTTCGAGGGACAGGCGGGGCCCGTGGTGGAGATCATCCCTGAAAAGGGTAAGGTCAAATTTACGGTCAGCGTGTTTGGCCGCGAGACCGTCGTCGAAACGGACTACGAACTCCTGGAAAAGATATGACAGACGTTCCCGTCCCCTAAGGACGGGATCTGTGCCGTAGATGAGGTTTTATTTAGGAGAGGGGATTTTGTTTCATGGCAAAGAAGGTCGTTGGGCAGATTAAGTTGCAGTTGCCGGCCGGGAAGGCAACGCCTGCTCCTCCCGTGGGGCCCGCACTGGGCCAGCACGGCGTCAATATTATGGAATTCTGCAAGCAGTTCAACGCGAAGACCTCGGATCAGGCGGGTTTGATCATTCCTGCGATCATTACAGTTTACGCCGACCGGAGCTTCACGTTCGAGCTCAAGACCCCTCCTGCAAGCGTCCTATTGAAGAAGGCAGCGGGGATCGAGTCGGGGTCCGGGGTTCCCAACAAGACCAAGGTGGGGCAGCTCCCCAGAAGCAAGGTACGGGAGATCGCGGAGTTGAAACGCCAGGATCTCAACGCCAACGATGTCGAGGCCGCCATGCGCATGATCGAGGGTACGGCCCGTTCCATGGGGATTGAAATCCAGGGTTAGAGGTAGAAAACAAGTGGCAGAGCTTATGGGCTCGTTATCGACCACGGGAGGTTTTATCGATGAAACGAAGTAAGCGTTACAAAGAGGCGGCCGCCAAGATCGACGGGGACAAGCAGTACGGCCTTCGCGAGGCCGTCGAGCTCTTCCATTCGGTGGCGACGGCCAAGTTCAACGAGAGCATGGAGCTGCACATTCGTCTGGGCGTCGACCCGCGTCATGCGGACCAGCAGGTTCGCAGCACCGTGGTTCTTCCCCATGGCACCGGAGTGACCAAGAGGGTGCTGGTCCTCGCCACCGGTGAGAAGGTCAAGGAGGCCGAGGAGGCGGGGGCCGATGTCGTTGGGGGCGAGGACCTCGTCCAGAAGATAGCGGGCGGCTGGTTGGACTTTGATGCGGTCATTGCGACGCCGGATATGATGAAGTCCGTCGGTCGTCTGGGTAAGGTCCTGGGGCCGCGGGGGTTGATGCCCAGCGCCAAGACGGGGACCGTGACCTTCGACCTCGCCAACGCCATTCAGGAGATCAAGGCCGGCCGTGTGGAGTTCCGCGTCGATAAGGCGGGGATCATCCACAACTCGGTGGGGAAGAAGAACTTCACCCCCGATGCCCTTTTCGAGAATGCCAAGGTCCTCCTTCAGTCGATTCAGAGAGCGCGCCCCGCCTCGGTGAAGGGGACGTACATCAAGAGTATCTCCCTGACCTCGACGATGGGCCCCGGGATACCCATCGATCCTCTCGCCGCCGTGAAGGAGCTGTCAGCATAAGAAGGAGGGCCTTTCCCCCCTCGCGTTTTTTATCTATGGAAACGCTGATTTAATCCATGAAGCCCCCCTGATGGGACCCCTAAGCGACCCGCTCAACTCGCTTCCGCTCGTTGGCGGTCTGCTTATGTGGTACCCCAGCTTGCCTGTTTCGAGTAAGAAACTTGCCGGGGCCGCCGCTATCCCCAGAGGGGAGCCTTCCGGCAACCGCTCGCTTCGCTTGCGGGCCGATCAGTCTCACGA
>CAJPSE010000118.1 GCA_905373185.1 uncultured Fretibacterium sp. | reverse complement strand
AAAACCCTCACAGGCACTCCCTCTCCGTCCGCGCCATTCTTCTTTTGGGGGTGCTCGTCGTCCTGTTCCTGCCGTTTCTCTTCCTGACGTCCGCGTCGGCTGCGGAGGTGGGGTCCTTTTCCCTGCCCTCCCTGCGGCTGGGCATCGCCTCCGCCGATTCCCCTGCGGATGTGGCCCTGTCGCTCCAGATCCTGGGGCTGCTCACCGTCCTCAGCCTGGCTCCGGCCATCCTACTGATGGTCACCAGTTTCACGCGTATCGTTATCGTCCTGGGGTTCGTGCAGCGTGCGATCGGGCTCCAGCAGTCCCCTCCGCAGCAGGTCGTCACGGGGCTCGCCCTCTTTCTGACCCTCTTCACCATGTATCCCACCTGGAACCAGGTTTACGAGAACGGCCTCGCCCCCTACCTGGCGCGGGACATCTCCGCGGAGCAGGCCTGGCAGCGTACCGTCGTGCCGGTACGGGAGTTCCTGTTCCGCTACACGAGGCAGGAGGAGCTTTCCCTGATGACCTCCATGGCGAAGCTGGAACAGCCCGCATCCCGAGACCAGGTCCCGACCCGGGTCCTGGTCCCGGCGTTTATGTTGAGCGAGCTGAAGACCGCTTTTCAGATGGGGGTGGTCATCTACATCCCCTTCATTGTCGTGGATATGGTGGTCTCGAGCGTCCTGTTGGCCATGGGCATGATGATGCTTCCGCCGATGATGGTGTCCTTGCCCTTCAAGCTGGTGCTCTTTGTCATGGCGGACGGCTGGAACCTGGTCGTGATGAGCCTGTTGAAGAGCTTCACGAACGTGCCCTGAGCTTATAAAGGAAAGGATTGAAGGGGGAGGACCGAAATGCCTGTAACGCTCCTCAGTCTTTACGACATCATGAGCAATGCCGTGTGGACGATGATGGCGGTCTCCATGCCCATCCTCATGGTTGCGATGGTGGTGGGGCTCTTGATCGGTATCCTCCAGACGGCCACGTCCATCCAGGAGCAGACGCTGATCTTCATCCCGAAGATATTGGCCGTCTTTCTCTCCATGGTGCTTCTGGGGCCCTGGATGGGGGCCAGGATGCTCGTCATGACGCGTGAGATACTGGGCCAGCTGGAGCGCTTCATCCAATAATTCTGCTCCTCAGGTATTCATATGCTGTGTTTTAGCAGACGACCGGCTTGCTCGTTGGCTGTATGCTTATTTGCGGCGTCTCGCAAAGGCCGCCTTGCCTACGAATACCTGCGAAACGGAATGAGAAGGTACCGGGAGAAGGAACGATACTCCGAGGGGAGGGGGGAGGGTTGAAGGGAATCGAGCTGCCCACGCAGCTTCTCGTCGTTTATCTGCTGATCCACCTTCGCTTCGTGGGCATGGTGTTTGCCTCGCCCCTCTTCGCCTCCACGATGTCCCCGGCCTCCTTCCGCTACCTGGGCGCGGTGCTCCTGACCGCGGCGTCCATGGGGACGGTGTCGTCCGCCCAGGTCCCCGTGGTCCTCTTCGACAGCGCCCTCGCGCTGTCCGTCCTGGCCCTGCGCGAGCTTTTGGTGGGACTTGCCATCGGGTTCCTGGCGTCTCTGCCCCTTCCGGCGCTGAACACCGCCGGGGAGCAGATCGGCACGGCCATGGGCTTCTCCATGGCACAGGTCGTCGACCCCATGACACAGAGCCAGGCGTCAATAATCGGCCAGCTGAATTTTTTGGTGGGATTGTGGTTCTACTTCCGCTGGAACGGGCATCTCCTGATGGTGCAGTCGGTTGTCGAGAGCCTGCGCCTCGTGCCCTTGGGGCGCCTGGCCTTGTTCCCAGCCGGAGACATGTCCCTGGGAACGTGGCTTCAGGAGCTTTTCGTGCTGGCGATGCGGATAGTGATTCCCTTCTACTGCGCCCTCGTGCTGGCGGACGTTGGGCTGGGCTTTCTGGCCCGGACGGTCCCTCAGATGAACATCTTCGTCCTCGGGCTCCCGATCAAGGTGGCGTTGGGGTTCCTGGTCCTGGCCGCGGCGCTGCCGCTGGTGGTGGATTTGATCTATGCCCAGTTCGAGCGGTGGGTAGAGTTTGCCCTGACGAGCGTGCTGGCGTGGAGGGGAACGCCGTGATCCTCCTTTCTGGGGAGCGCATCGTCGGGGGAGGACGGCCCATCCCCTTCGATCTCCAGTTCTTTGCACAGGAGCGGACCGAACCGGCCACGCCCAAGAAGCGCCAAAAGGTGCGCTCGGAGGGGCGCGTCTGCGTAAGCCGGGACCTGACAGCTGCCGTCGGGATTTTGACGGGGCTGGCCGCCCTGCTCCTCCTGGGGCCTTTCATCTATGGACTTTTCTTCGCACTGCTCCAGCTCTCCATTCGTTTCATGGGGGATAAAATTCTTCTGATGGAAGGATGGTTCCCCATATTGTCCCTGGAGGCGGTCAAGAGCTATTTCCTGACCTGGCTCCCCCTGGGGGGGCTGGTAGCCATCCTTGCCGTGGCGGTGATCGTCTGGCAGGTGGGCTGGACCATCACGGGCGAGCCCTTCAAGATCAACCTGGACCGCCTCAACCCGATCAGCGGGATGAAGAAGATCATCTCGCTGCGCTCGCTGGTGGAGCTGCTCAAGGGGCTGCTGAAGGCGGCGGTCTTCGCCGTCGTCATCTACACCGCCATTCGGGACTACCTTCCCGATACCCTGAGGGCCATGCAGTTCCCCCTAGGGCATGGAAGCGCCGTCTTCTGGAACATGCTCTGGTCCCTTGCGATGCGCCTGGCGGCAATGCTCCTCATCATGGCCCTGATCGACTACATGTATCAAAAATGGGAGTTCGAGCGGTCGATCCGCATGAGCCGTCAGGAGATCAAGGAGGAGTTCCGCCAGATGGAGGGGGACCCGCAGATCAAGAACAAGATCCGGCAGAAGCAGCGGGAGCTTGCCAAGAAGCGCATGATGGCCTCGGTGCCCAAGGCCGACGTGGTGATCACCAACCCGACGACCCTGGCCGTGGCCCTGGAGTACGACCGCGAGCTGATGAGCGCCCCCCAGGTCGTGGCGAAGGGGCGCGGGGTCGTGGCGCAGAAGATTCGGGACCTGGCGCGCGCCCACGGCATCCCCGTCGTCGAGAACAGGCCTCTGGCCTGGGCCCTGTTCGAGGGGGTCGAGATCGGGGAGGAGATCTCCGAGGAGCTCTATCGCGGCGTCGCGGAGATCCTTGCCATGGTCTATCGTCTGCGGGCGGGATAGGCGGATTGCGGTGCGGGCGGATTTGGCTTCCCTGTCACCTGTTGTATAATCGAACGGGAGGGGACGTTACGGACCCTGCCCTCGTAAAGGGCTGCGGATGAGGTCCGGCTTGAATCCGGTGCGAATCTGTATTCAAGCCGGGGTGAGTCTGGGTCGAGACGATACAAGGATGATGAAGATAAAATGGAGATTGAAGATAAAATGGAATGGAGTGGAACGCGTGCGATGACCGGAAAATTCTTTGGAAAAAAATCCGTGGGGCTTTCCCTGCTCTTCTGCCTCGTCGTTTGGATTTCGTCCGCCTGGGGCTCGGACGAGGACATCCTGAGGAAATGGACGAGGACCAACTCCTTCAGTGAGAAGACCGACCTCCAGACGGTGGCCATCGAGGTGACCTATTACTCGGCGGAGTACGTCGAGGCATTGGTGCGCTCGGAAGCGGAGAAGAACCTCTGGACGAAGGACGAGATGGAGAACTACAAGTATACCCTGCTGAAGAGCCTGAACCTTCACGACTCCATAGCCTTTCATATCGGTTTCAACGTCACGGGCATTCCCATGTATGCCCAGCCGTTTGACCGCCATCTGACGCTCTTCGTCGGCAAGCAGCGCTACAACCCCTCCGACTACGACAAACGCTTCAACTTCAAGATCTCCGGGCAGCGTGACGGGATGGTCTTCTTCCCCCGCTACGATCCCAAGACAGGCAAGGACATCCTGGAGAAGGCCAAGGACGTCCGCCTCGTCCTGAGCGGGTCCATCAGTCAGGCCACCTCGGCAAGAGGGGATGTCCGCTGGGTCTGGGACCTCTCGAAGGATAATCCCGAGGCCCTGGGGACCGGCAAGGCCATGGATCGTCTGGAGCTCGACCGGTTGATCAAGCGTATGGAGAAGCTGAACCAGGAGCGGCAGGAGCTCCAGACGAGGATCGACGCCATCGATCGGGAGCTCGACGAGGTCCGCAGCAGGACGGACGAGCTCCAGACCCGGTAGCCGATGGGGGCGGAGGGCCTTTCGCCCATGGCTTATAATGATGAGGAGAGATTGACGTGGATCGCATCGCAGTTCTGACCAGCGGGGGGGATTCCCCGGGCATGAACGCCGCCATCCGGGCGGTGGCACGCACGTGCTTCTTCAACGACAAGGAGTGCGTGGGGGTCCTCCGAGGCTATGAAGGGTTGATCGACGGGGACTTCATCCCCCTTACCCGTTCCTCCGTGGGGGGCATCATTCATCGCGGGGGGACGATCCTCAAGACCGCGCGCAGCGAGCGCTTCACGACCCCCGAGGGACGTGGAGAGGCCCTGGCCCGGATGAGGGCGGCGGGGATCGAGGGCCTGGTCGTTATTGGCGGCGACGGCTCCTTTCACGGGGCCAAGGAACTGCACGACATGGGGATGCCGGTCATTGGCATTCCTGGGACCATCGACAACGACGTCGCGGGTACGGACGAGACGATCGGTTTCGACACCGCCGTCAACACCGCCCTCGAGGCCGTTATGCGCCTTCGGGACACCGCGTCCAGCCACGACCGCCTGTTCATCGTCGAGGTGATGGGGCGTAACGCCGGATTTTTGGCCCTCGAAATAGCCGTCGCCTCGGGGGCGGAGTACGTCGTCGTCCCGGAGCTCCCCCTGAGCATCGGTAACCTCTGCCAGCGGCTGCGCCTCTCCCAGGAGAAGGGGAAGAGCCATACGCTCATCATCCTCGCGGAGGGCGTCATGTCCGCCAACGAGATGAAGGACAAGCTCCAGGACACCGGGGGCTACGACGCGCGTGTCACCGTCCTGGGCTACATCCAGAGGGGCGGCAGCCCCACGTCCTTCGATGTCCTGCTGGCCTCCCGGATGGGTGCCTACGCGGCCGAATCCCTGCTGATCGGAAAATCGGGCTATATGGTGGGGAACGTGAACCATCGCATGGTCCTGAGCGACTTGGAGCGCTCCTGGAGCGAGCATAAGTCCCTCAGCCCGGAGCTTTTGGGGTTGGTCGACAAGCTGAATTGAGCCCCATGCGGGGTCCCGATGCTCGATTTTTCAATTCGTCGGATTCGCCGGCTTTCATTCCGACCTTTACCCCGGCCCCGATGACGCCTTTAACCGGTGCCGCCCTGGATTCGCTGCGGGGCATCGTGGCCTCGGACCTGGGGGGGCGGAGGGCCTCCATGCTTTCGGACGCTTCCCTCTGGGAGCGGGCTTTCTCCCTCTGTTGGGCGGCTCGGAGCGTGCTGATCGTCACAGGGTTCTTCATCCGATCGGCCTCGGCTCCCGAGACGGACGGCCCCCCGGGCTCGGTCATCCTCGGAAGGGCCCTGGCCCTTCTGGGAAAGAGGGTTTCTCTTGCGACGGACCGCCATAACCTCTCCGCGCTGGACGCCTGTTCCGGGAGCGTCGAGGGGCCCTCGGTCCTTTGCCTGGACGGGCCCGATCCCGCGGTTCTGGAGGGATTCGACCTCCTGGTCTTCCTGGAACGTCCGGGGCGGGCCGGGGACGGGCGCTACTACGACATGAAGGGCGTGGACATCGGCTCCGTGG
>CAJPSE010000117.1 GCA_905373185.1 uncultured Fretibacterium sp. | reverse complement strand
GAACGCGGATGCCGGACGGCAAAACGCCGTGCCCGCACCACGCCGCCGACATCGGGCGAGACCACGACGACCTCCCCGCGCTGGAGCTCGGGCTCCAACCTCTCCTTGAAGTGGGAGGCAAGGAGGGGCATTCCCGTCAGATGGTCCACGGGGATGTCGAAAAATCCCTGGATCTGTCCCGCATGGAGGTCCGCCGTGATCACGCGGTCCGCGCCGCCGTGGGTCAGAAGGTTGGCGACGAGCTTCGCGGTGATCGGCTCACGAGGCTTGCTCTTGCGGTCCTGCCTCGCGTACCCGAAGTAGGGGGTCACCACGTTGATGCGGCTGGCGGAGGCCCTCCTGAAGGCGTCGATCATAATCAGAAGCTCAAACAGGTTGTCGTTCGTCGGAGAGGACGTCGGCTGGACGACAAAGACATCGGCCCCCCGGACGCTCTCATCGATGGAGAGCCCGATTTCCCCATCCGAAAAACGATAATGGCGGGCCGCCGAAAGCCGCACCCCCAGCTCGCTGCAGATGCGTTTGGCAAAATCCGGATGCGCCGTCCCAGAAAAAATCTTGAGGTCCTTCACTCCCGACATGGTATCAGCCTCCCCGTCGTCCTAGTTGTTTTCCGCGAAGCGCCCATCCCTCGACATTATGCTGCCGGGCCCGCCCCACCCCCAGGGCGCCATCCGGGATGGGGTCCGTGATGACCGATCCTGCGGCGGTCGAGGCGTCGTCCCCCATCGAGGCTGGAGCGACGAACATCGTATCCGACCCCACGAAGCAGCGATCGCCGATCGTCGTGGGGTGTTTGTCGCGGCCATCGTAATTGCACGTGATGGTCCCGGCCCCGATATTGACGTGCTTCCCCAAACGCGCGTCGCCCAGGTAGGTGAGATGCGGCACCTTGCTGTTCTGGCCTACCATCGTCCTCTTCAGCTCCACGAACTTTCCGGCAAAGGAACACTCCTTCAGGCAGGACCCCTCCCGGATGTAGGCGAACGGCCCTGCCTTGGCGCCGTCACACAGCTCGCTCGCCTCCACGATCACGTTCGCGGTAAGTACGACGTCGCACCCCAGGAGGGCGTCGGTCAAAATGCAGCCGGGACCAATGGAGCTCCCGCTCCCGACTCGGGTACGACCCCACATCTGGACGTTCGGCGCGATGCGGACGCCGGGCGCCAGCTCCACATCCGGGCCAATCCAGACCGAGGAGGGATCCAGCATCATCACGCCCCGCTCCATCCAGCCCGCCGCAATCCGGTCGCGCAGGGCCGCCGCAACCCCCGCCAGCTCGGCCTGGGTATTGACGCCCCTCATCTCCTCCGCCGGCATCGAGACCGCCCGGACGGGCATTCCCTCCTCCTGCATCAGGGAGACGACGTCGGGAAGGTAATACTCGCCCTGCACGTTATGGTTTCCGACCCGATCGATGACACGGGCCAGAGAGACGACGTCAAAGACATAACAGCCCGCGTTGACCTCACGCACTCCGCGCTCCGCCTCCGAGGCGTCCTTGTGCTCCACTACCCGGATTCCGGAGGTGGACCGGACGACGCGGCCATAACCGTCGGGGTTCCGCGCCTCGAAGCTCAGGAGGGTACAGGCCGCAGGCTCACGAACGCACTTGTCGAGGAGGTCCCTCAGGGTCTCGGGCCTCAAGAGAGGAAGGTCCCCGTTGAGGACGAGCAGGGTATCGAAGTTCCTCCACCAGTCGCGGGCGACCTTCACCGCATGTCCGGTCCCCAGCTGTTCCCGCTGCCAGAGCACCCTCACCCCCGGGAAGTCCCGAAGGTACTCCTCGACCTGTCCTCCGCCGGCCCCCACCAGGACCGCGACCTCACCGGCGCCACACCCGAGGACGCTCCGAAGCAGATGCCCCAGCATCGGTACGTCCAGGATCGGATGCAGCACTTTGGGAAGCTCGCTCCTCATCCGAGTGCCCTTTCCCGCAGCCATAACGAGAATGCCCAAGCGCGACTCCATCCCGCCAGCCCTCCTCACAATCCCGCGGCAAAAAACAAGGGGGTCTCCCCCCATATCCCGTTCCCGTAAATTATGGCTGGGGTGGCTGGATTCGAACCAACGATGGCGGAGCCAAAGTCCGCTGCCTTGCCGCTTGGCTACACCCCAACGATTGAAAAATCCCCCTGGAGAAAAACATACAGTATGTCTCCAACTATTTATTATTGTCCAAAGGCCCTGCCCCGTCAAGAGGCAGAAGGCTCCCCAAATCCGCAGGTTGCGATAGCTTTATGAAGAATAAAGTGCGTTGTTGCATCGAAATAAGGGAGGGATTTCATTCTTTCGTGGTTTGACAAAGTATAATCCTCTGCTGTATTATTTGGAAAGAAATATTTCATGCTTAATATAAACGAAAAAAATTATTCATGCATATTTGATGGCCTTGAAGTTCCTTTTTCTTTGGAGGAAAGGATGCTGTATGGGCAGAATATAGGAGGTGCTCGAAATGGTTTTGGAAAAGCGACATTTCATTCCCAGGTCTTATCGGGGAGATCTCAAGAAGGCCATCCGGGGTGAGGGGATCTACATTTACGATCAAGATGGAAAGGAGTACATCGATGGCTGTTGTGGCGCGCTGCTCTCCAGCATCGGACACGGCAACAAGGAAATAGCCGATGCCGTATATCGTCAGATGACGACATTGGAATTTGCACATCCTTCGCGTTGGAACACGGAGGCATCGGAGGAGGCCGCCTCAGAGTTGGCCTCCATCGCTCCCGGGGACCTGAATCATGTCTGGTTCGGAAGCGGAGGCAGTGAGGCAATGGAATGCGCCATGAAACTAGCGCGCAATTATTTTCTTGAACGGGACGGAGCTGGAAGTGCCAAGACTGTTTTTATCGCTCGCTGGAACTCCTATCACGGCTCAACACTGGGGACAATGGGGCTGGCTGGCAATATGGGACGTCGCCGACCATATTCACTCCTGTTTCGGGAGTGCCCGAAGATAGAGACCCCTTATTGTTACCGCAGCGAATTGCGTGATGCCTCGGAGGAGGAGCAGGCTCGATATTATTCTCAGCTCTTGGAAAGGGAGATCCGGCGTATTGGAAAACAGTACGTAGCCGCGTTCGTCGCTGAGCCTATCGTGGGGTCTTCTATAGGTGCCTGCGTCCCCCCAGAGGGATATTGGGAGATGATCCGAGACATTTGTACGCGTTACGACGTGTTATTGATCGCCGATGAAATTATGACTGGCATGGGGCGGACAGGCAAACCCTTCTGTGTGGAGCATTGGGGCGTACAGCCAGACATCATTACCTCGGCTAAGGCCCTTTCAGGCGGCTATTCTCCTGTCGGGGCAGCCATTGCGAGTGACAAGATCATCGAAACCATCTTAAACGGCAGCGGAGTGTTTGGACATGGACATACCTACAACGCCAATCCGACCACAGCCGCTGCAGTGACAGCCACAATCAGGTTTATGAAAAAGAACCATGTCTTCGAGAACTGCGCAAAGCGCGGGGAACAGTTCGGCAAGTTGCTCAAGGAGATGCTGGATATGCCCTTCGTCGGCGATGTCCGAGGAAAAGGCCTGATGTGGGGTATAGAGCTGGTGGAGGACAAAGATACACGCAAACCCTTCGAGCCAGCGCGCAAGGCTGCGGCTATGGTAGCAGCCGAATGCATGGAACAGGGACTTGTTATCTACCCCGGTACAGGACAGATCGATGGCGTCGAGGGGGACCAATTCCTTATTGCTCCTCCGCTGATTATATCAGAGGAACAGGTAAAAGAAATCGCTAGACGCCTCCGGGCCGGCCTTGAGGCCGCGGCCGAAAAGCTTGCGCGAAAGCAGGGATGAGTCATGTCCAAAAAGTGGTTCAAACCCGTTCTATCGGCTAAGGAAGCCGTTTCCTGCGTAAAAGAGGGAATGTCCCTCATGGTGGGGGGATTTAATTACGGTGGGGTTCCCTACACTTTGATTGACGCCCTTGTAGCGCAGGGAACCGGAGAACTGCACCTCATCAGCAACGATACCTCATACGCCAACGAGGAACACCCACAGGGGATAGGACAGGGAAAACTGGTGGTGGCCGGTCAAGTGAAGAAGGTAACGGCTTCGCATATCGGGCTCAACAAAATGACTCAGAAGCTTTTCAACGAAAAGAAACTTGAGCTTGAGTTGGTACCACAGGGGACATTCGTGGAGCGCATTCGCAGCGGTGGGTTCGGGATAGGAGGTTTTTTGACCCCAACTGGAGTGGGAACCATTCACGAGGAAGGCAAAAGGACCTTGGAGATAGATGGGGTCAAATATATTCTAGAGCTGCCTCTCAAGGCTGATGTTGCTTTTATTCGGGCATTTCGCGCGGATCGTGCGGGAAACCTGACATATTACGGTACGAACCGCAATTTCAACCCTGCCATGGCCACAGCTGCAAAGTTGGTTGTTGCAGAGGTTGATGAGGTACTTCCCCTTGGGGCCATCGATCCTAACGACGTGGTGACACCTGGAGTGTTTATTGATGCACTTGTCCTGAAAGGAGATGATTTCTATGCTTCCAGAACTTAGCGAGGAGCAGGTGCGTCACCGGATTGCCAGGCGCATTGCGCTGGACCTGGAGGACGGCAGTTTCGTCAACTTGGGCATCGGTATCCCGACATTGGTCTCCGACTATCTCCCCGAGGGGACGACTCTGCTCCTCCAGACGGAGAACGGGGCGATCGGCGCGGGGCCGAAGCCGGAGGTCGATGATTGGCGCTTCATCGGAGCGGGGGGACGCTGCGTGACCCTCATTCCCGGAGCGTCCTGTGTCGCAAGCGACATGAGCTTCGGCATGATTCGGGGAGGGCACCTGGATGCTACCGTGCTGGGAGCCTTGGAGGTCGATCAGGAAGGGAATCTGGCCAACTGGTGGATTCCTGGCAGGATGGTTCCCGGTATGGGAGGAGCCATGGATTTGGTCTGTGGTGCAAAAAGAGTCTACGTCGCGACCTCGCATATGGACAAGAGGGGCAGGCCCAAGCTGCTGAAGAAGTGCTCCCTCCCCCTGACCGCGGTTGGCGCAGTCGACGTGGTGGTCAGCGAATTTGCGGTGGTGCGCCGTATCAATGGAAGGATGACGCTCTGCGAGCTGGCTCCCGAGGTGTCCTTAGAACAGCTTCTGGAGCACACGGACATGGAACTGGAGTTGGCAAAGACCATAGAGCCTATGTTGGGCGTCTAAAAAGGGGGAGATGTAGATGGGGATGCCCGTGATCCTGAGTGCCTGCAGGACGCCGGGAGGCAAATTTGGAGGCGCACTAAAAGGGCTCGACGCCCCGACGCTCGGTGGAATTGCCGTCGCCGAGGCAGTGCGTCGGGCCGGCGTAGAACCCAACGTAATCGGAGAGGTCATCTTGGGCAATGGGTGGCAGAGCGGTGTGGGGGCCAACCCCGCCCGTATCGCCGAACACCGCGCGGGGCTCCCCGCGGAGATCCCGGCCTTCACGATCAACAAACGCTGCGGTTCCGGCCTCAAGGCGGCGATGCTGATCGCCGATCGAATTCGGCTGGGGGATATCTCCGCAGGGGTCGCCGGAGGGATGGAGAGCGCGTCCAACGTGCCCTATATCCTGTCCGACGCGCGCTGGGGCTTTCGCATGGGCGAGAAAGCAGCCGCGGACGTCCTTCATAAGGATGGATTCCTGTGTCCACTCGCGGGGATGCTGATGGGCGCGACAGCCGAGGTCCTGGCCGAGGAGGGCGGAATCACCCGGGCCGAGCAGGACGAATATGCCTGCGAGAGTCACCGGAAAGCCTCCCGCGCCATCGCCGAGGGATGGTTCAAAAA
>CAJPSE010000116.1 GCA_905373185.1 uncultured Fretibacterium sp. | reverse complement strand
ATGTCGTTCAGGCGCTGCTGGTTGTACACCTCGTCGATGCCGAACACGCCGATATCCACCCCGATGTAGAACGCCATGCCCGCGCCTCCCCGTTCTATCGTTCCGACCCTTTTTTCGGGGCTTGGGGACGGGGGGAGCCGTCGGCCGCTGAGGGGGACAGCGAAGGTTTCCGGGGGGCATGGGACGGTCGAGGAGCCTCCGCTTCCGCGCGGTTTCGCCCATTCCTCTTTGCCCGATAGAGGGCCTCGTCGGCTCGCCGAATCAGACTTTCCGGCGTCTCCCCGGGGCGGAACAGGGAGATCCCCAGCGAGACCGTCAGGGTCTTGTACTTGCCGAGAGAGAGGGAGCGGGTCTCGCAGCTTCTGCGGATTCGTTCCGCAACGATGTTTGCGATGAGCAGGTCCGCCCCGGCCAGAACGATGCTGAACTCCTCCCCTCCGTAGCGTGTGGCGACGTCCTGTTCCCTAAGGGAATCCCGGATGATCCGGGCCACGAACGCAAGTGCCCGGTCCCCCTCCTGGTGTCCCCACGTGTCGTTGAAATTTTTGAAATGATCGATGTCGAGCATGATGAAGGAAAGGTTCTTCCCCATCTTCTCGGCATGCCGGACGCTCTCGTTGAGGATCTGTTCCAGGTAGGAGCGATTGTACAGCCCTGTCAGTCCGTCCCGTTGGCTGAGCTCGCGATAGTGGGCGCTCTGCGCCTGCAGGAGGTTGTAGTTGTCGAATCGAGCCCGGCTCTCGAAGAGCTTCCGCAGAATAGAAAAAAAGGAGCGGCGGTCAGCAGCGTCATGTAGAGGATGTCCGGATAGGAAAGCCTGCTGAGATAGTAGGGGTTGTAGTACGTTCCCAGAAACATGCTCCCTATGCCAAAGAAAAAGACGGTGTAGGACCCCGCATAGAGGAGCAGGCTGCGCAGGGGGGTCCTCGTCCTGACCATCTGGACGAACAGAAGCACGGAGCCGACGAGGCTCAGAAAGAAGGCAAAGGTGGCGCCGATACAGACCCAGAAGAAACGGCCGCTCATGGCCGCGGCCAGAACCCCGAGCGCCAGGGCGGACTGGATGTAGAAGACTGGCCTGTAGGCCTTTCGGATTCTTGGGGCCCCCTGAAGCTCGGATAGGAAAAAGCGGGATCCTACGACGTTTGTCAACCCGAACACCGACCAGGTCATGAATACGGAGAGCGGGGCCGGCAGCTTCAGATAGGCATGAAAGTGCCCGTTGAAGGAGGCGGCGAGCAAAGTATTACTCAGCTGAATGATCATGAAGGTGCGGTATACCTTTTCGCCGGTCATCATGTAGAAGAGGAAGTACGTCACGACGAACGCAATCATGATCCCCACGAAAACGATCTGGATAATCATGGATTTGAAGAAGAAACGGATAAAGGACAGCGGCGACAGCAGGCACAGCCTGGCGGCGACGGGGTAATCGGAGCGCACGTTCAGATAGACGTAGCCATCCCTGGTGGCCCCATTCAGGGGCGGCAGCCAGAGGACCGGATAGCGTGTATAGAGGAACTGGAGGGCATTCCTCGAATCCTTGTTGTAGGAGTAGTGCTCGTAGGAGGAGAGCGTCTTGGGGACGAAGCAGTCCACGTGTGTGATGTGGGGCGAGGTGATCATCAGGACCCCGCCCTCATCGGGACGCAGGGACACGCCCTCGATATTTCGTACCAAGTCCTCCATGGGGATGCGAAACCAGCTCGAGCCGTTGAAGGAGTTCTGCGTAATGATGTCGCCCGATATCGATTCAAAGGGGATATCCTTTCCGGGGTCCTTGAGGCTCGGCGAATGAACGGTCATCTTCTCGATTCCCAGCAAGAGAGGGAAAAGGGCGTTATTAAAGTCGGCGTCGGCTCTTTCGGAAAGGACGCTGCCCAGGATGATGAGGAAAGGAACAAGAAAAAACTTCAAAACGCGGTTTCGACGCATGAGCGCTCCAATCCTTTCGGGCTTCGTTCGGACTTCGACGTTTCGCCATTCCGATGTTCTCCCGCTCTATTGTATAAAAATGCCGATAAAAGGCAAGCATTGGGATGGAAAACTATCCCGCTGGGTACCGGCCTTTTCGCGTCCGAACGAACGGTCGTGCCCCATGCTCCGAACGGTAGATTCATTATCCCCTGGCGGCGTTCCGGTACGCTTTTCCACTTTCCCGAGCCCCCACTTTTTGTTAGTATGAGACAGGAGGACGATCTTGAAGAGGAGGCGCAATGAGATGACGGAGGGAAAATGGAACTGCGGGGACCGCATCGTCCGCTTCGAGCGGGATGGACGGGTGATGGTGGGGCGCATGTCAGGGGATGCGCTTGTGGAGCTCCTGGACGAGCGCGGGGTACCGACGGGGCGGATGGAGAGCCTGGAGGGGATGCGCTGCCTGCCGCCCTGCGAGCCGCGGGCGATCTGGTGCGTGGGCATAAATTATCTCAATCACGCGAGGGAGATGGAGAGTGCGCTGCCGCCGGAGCCCTGCATCTTCCTGAAGGCCCTGACCGCACTCTCGGGACATGAGGCGCCGGTGCGCTTTCCCGCCTGGGCCGGGCGCATCGACTACGAGGGCGAGCTGGCCGTCGTGATCGGGCACGACTGCAAGAATGTTCCCGAGGCGGACGCCCTGGACGTCGTGATGGGGTACGCCTGCTTCAACGACGTCACGGCGCGGGAGCTCCAGAGCGCGGATGGGCAGTGGACGCGGGGCAAGGGGTTCGACGGATTCGCCCCACTGGGGCCCTGCCTCCTGCTGCGCCGGGAGATGCCCGCGGAGGCCGTGCTCCGCACCCGCCTGAACGGCCGTGTGGTCCAGGAGGCCCATCTTGGGGAGATGATCTTCGGGGTCCCCCGGATCATCGCGCACATCAGCCGCTTCGCCACGCTGCGTGCGGGGGACGTCATCGCGACGGGGACGCCCAGCGGCGTTGCTCCCGTGCATGACGGGGACAGCGTGGAGGTGGAGATCGACGGTATCGGCGTGCTGAGAAACCGCTTCGTCGGGGCCGGGGACTAGGGACCATGCACATCACGCTGTGGTTGACGGGGGATGGGGGTCGGATACGAGTTCCCCGCTCCAACCTGCATCTGTTCCAGTCCATGCTCTATGCGGTTCTGCCTCCCGAGCGGGCGGCGTTCCTGCACGACGAGGGATATTGTGTCGATGGGCGGAGGATGAAGCTCTTTGCGATGAGCTGGCCCATCGCCGCGGAGCGTCCCGTCTTCGAGGATGGGGCCATCCTGTTTCCGCTGCCGCTGCGTCTGGTGGTCTCCACGCCCGTGACCGATACCATGGACGGCATCGCCGGCGGTGCGCTGAACGCCGGGGATCTGCGGCTGGGCAACAATGTCGTCCGCTGCGAACGCATCGAGGCGGAACAGCAGCGGGCGGATGGGGAGACCCTGACCGTGCGTACCTTGTCGCCCATCACCTGTTACGGCCAGGTGGATCGGAACGGCAAGCCCTATACGGTTTACTTCAGCCCGTACCAGAGGGATTTTGCCGTGTCGGCACACAACAACCTGGTGCGCAAGTTCCGCGCGCTCTTCCCCGATCGGGCCGTTCCGGAGGGGACAGTCCGCATCGCCCCCGTGGGGCGCGTGCTGGAGCGGGTGGCGATCTTCAGCCCCGAGTCCTCCTTTCCCATCAAGGGCTGGTCGGGCCGCTTTCGTCTCGAGGGGCCTCAGGAGCTGCTTCAAATCGCTCTCGACTGCGGCCTGGGAGCGAAGAACAGCGCGGGATGGGGGTGCGTGACGCGGGAGTAGAGAGAGAATGAAGGAGAGATCGAACAAAATCATTGTCATTGAGCGTGATAAAATTAAAAAGCGATTCTTCCCGAGCTTGTTCTGGGGATGGAAAGATATGTTGTTGCCTGTGGGACAGATAAAAATTCCTTTTATAGGTTTTATTTGATACGGCGTTAACGATATCAATATGATGTTGACTGTGTGATAAAGGAATGCTATACTCTCTTGGAAAAGAAGGGGGTATAGTTATGTCCTATTTTCGTAGAAGAAAAAACAGGAAAGGAAAAGAGGCGACAGAAAAGCCTCTTGATGTCTGTATGGTTAAGAACTATTATGGCTGCTCCTACACTGTCATCAATGGCCCGGTCAATATTGGAAAAACCAATGGCGTTTGGGGCTTGATACTCCAGGCGTTAAAGGGGATTGCTGATTTTTTTAAGCCCGTTCAGGGCTAATTTATCGCTGTGGAGGTGATGGTCATACAACACACGTTCAAGGCGAGAGGGCACTGGTGGTTCGATTCCGGCCTGATGGGGCTGTACTTCATCGCCAAAGATAAGACGACTTTGGAGGCGGAACGCTGGCCGGATGTCAAAGTTGTTCTGGATATTGACGGTGTATCGATCGAGGCGCCGGATGACCGGATGACGCCGTTTCTGGAGGCCTGTTATGAGGAACTGGCCTCCGACTGGTGGAATCGATCGACGAAAAAGCAAAAGGAGAATCTGGAACTCGTTTGCTATGACCAAGAGAAAAAAAAGCTGCTGTGTTTGCCGAAGCGGATGCCGACGCCGGTTCCCGCCCTGTCGGTAAGCGCCACAAGCTGGAGGGGGGAGGCGGAGGCGTTCGAGGACTTGTCTGCGTCGCTCCAGGAGGAGGTAACAGCTTACCTGAAGGAGCATAAGAAGTCTCTATGGGGCACGAAGAAAAAGCTCTGTTACGGGCAGCCCGTCTGCCATCCCCAACTGGATGTTTTTCCCAAGGTCAGGCGAGGGGGAGGGGCCGTGTGCTCCGTCTGTGGGCAGACCTCCGTCTGCGACAGGGTCTCTCAGACCTCTTTTCCCCTCTTCTCGAGCCAGAGTGCGACCTTCTCCTTCAATTCCAACCTGGGATCGCCCGACCTCATCTGCTGGGAATGCCAGTTGTTGGGCAAGTTTGCCGTTCACGCGTCGTACTACAAGGTTGCGGATTCCCTGACCTACATCATGCAGCTGAACTCCGGAGACCTGAGGGCTTTGAAGGATGCTCACCTGACGTTTGGGATTCCCTCCCCACTGCGACTCCTATTGGAAGACGACAAGATTTATTTCTACAACTTCGGAGAAAAGAGCCGTATTTTGCAGAATGCCCGATTATCCTACGAGGTTCTGTGGGGCTTCTATCTGGCGGCCTACGAGCTGGTCTTGAAGAACCAGCAGAAGCGCCGCAACGAGGCGCGCGCCTTGGAGGAACTGGATGAGGATGAGATCGACGAGGAGTCCCTCAGGCGAACGGCCGCGCTGAACGTCGTCCTTGCGGCTCTGGACTCCAAGGGGAGTACGTTCATCACCAAGGAGGTCGTCACCTATACCGATACGGCCTACCTGTTCCGGCTGATCGGCTTTATCAAGAAATATATCCGTACCGAGGCCCCGGAGGCGATGGCCCAGGATCTTGGGCGTTTTTTCGAGCGCCTCTTTGAGGACTTGGAACTTCCCAATCCGCAAAAACCTTACGATCCTCTGAATGGAATGGATCGAAATGGCCTGCTGCGATGTGTGTTCGAGAAGAAGTCCATCGTGTGCCGTGTGGAGAGTTTCGTGTTCAAAAAATCTCTGGCGGTCGATTACCCGAGCTTTGGCCGTATCCTGTTCTTCGTGATGGCCTACGAGCTGGTGGCGCATTGTCGGGATTCGGAGGAAGGAGAGAAAAGAGGCATGGCTAAAGGCATGACAAAGGATCAAATTGCCCTTGCAACAAAGTTGGGGGCGCAAATCGTCCTGGCTGCGAAGGAGGCGCTGGTGAAAGAGGGGGAGGGCCTTGAGAGCATGAAGGCCGTCAAGGGCGATCTGTTTGCCC
>CAJPSE010000115.1 GCA_905373185.1 uncultured Fretibacterium sp. | reverse complement strand
GGATCGAAAAAGCGCGGTACAACTGCTCGGGGAGGAGACCGTCGAGGCCAGCGTCGGCGGCGGGATGGTCAAGGCCGTCTTTACGGGGCAGGGCGCCCTGGTGGAGATCCGCATCGACCCCGAGGTGATCAAGCCCGAGGAGCGGGAGATGCTGGAGGACCTGGTGACCGCGGCGGTCAACGAGGGATTGCTGAAGAGCAAGGAGCTGGCGAACGCCCGGATGGGCGCCGTCACCGGAGCCTTGGGCTCTCTGGGGCTGGGCTTTTAGGGCGCGCTCGTTGGACCCGATCGCCCGCCTGATCTCCCATTTCACGAAGTTCCCGGGTGTGGGGAACAAGAGCGCCCGGAGGATGGTCTTCTACCTTCTGAAACAGGACGCCGCGCAGCTCAGGGAGCTTGGCGCGGGCATCGCCTCCCTCAAGGACGACCTACACACCTGCAGCGAGTGCGGAAACATATCGGACGGGGACCCCTGCCCGATATGCCGCGACGCCCTGCGGGACCGCAGGACGCTCTGCGTCGTGGAGAACATCGACGACCTCGTCTCCTTCGAGCAGGCCGGCATCTACAACGGGCTCTATCACGTGCTGGGGGGCAGGGTCTCCCCGTTCGACGACGAAGACCTGAGCCCGGAGAGCGTGGAGTTCCTCCTGAGGCACATCCGGGACCTGAAAGCCGAGGAGGTCATCATCGCGACGAACCCCCGCATGGAGGGCGACCTCACCTACTATGCCCTTCTGGACATCCTGCGGGAGCTCGACGGCCAGGAGGAAAGATCGGGAGGAAAGCTCAGGGTCACGCGCCTTGCCTTCGGGCTCCCGGTCGGAGGCTCCATAGAGTTTGCGGACCGCATGACGCTCCATACGGCGCTCGAGTCCCGGACGACGGCCTTGCGGGATTGACGGGTGCGGAACGTAAGGACGGGCTCACGAGGATAAGAGCACGATGATGAGAGTATTGAGGACGAGACCGTGAAGCATTTTTCGTTTCTGATCGTTGCGGGAGGGAGCGGAAGCCGCATCGGCGGGGAGAGAAAGCAGTTCCGGCCCCTGGAGGGCCGGCCGCTGTGGCGCTGGAGCGCGGACCTGGCGGCATCGCTGTGGTGCGACGGGATCGCGGAGGTCGTTTTGGTCCTTCCCCGCGGCGAGGTTGCTCCTCAGCCCTGGCCGGAATCTGGTCCCGTCCCGCTCCGCCTGGCCGAGGGAGGGGCCTCGCGGCCGGAGTCCGTCATGAACGGCCTTGCGGCCTGCTCGTGCGATTATGTGATGGTGCATGATGCGGCCCGTCCCCTCGTGAGTGGGGACCTGCTGAAAAGGCTGATGGAGGCGACGGACGAGCGATTCGGGGCCATCCCCGTCCTGCCGGTCGCCGAGGCGGTCAAGCGCATCGACGCGGAGGGCCGCGTCGGTGTCGTGGACCGTGAGGGGCTCTTCACGACCCAGACGCCCCAGTCCTTTTTTCGCAAAGGGCTGGCGTCCGTCCTGGAGAGGCACGGGGCGTCCGTCAAGGATGAGGCCGAGGCCTGGCTTGCCGCGGGGCTGGAGCTTCGATGTCTGGAGGGGGAACGCTTGAATTTCAAGGTTACGTGGCCGGAGGATCTGCGGATGGCGAGGGCTCTGGCCCGTGATTGCGGAGGGGCGGCGGTCCGTACCGGCCTGGGGTACGATGTGCACCGCCTGGTTCCGGAACGGCCGCTGATCCTGGGAGGGGTCCGCATCGGGGACTCCCCCCTGGGGCTTCTCGGGCACTCGGACGCGGACCTCCTGGCCCATGCCGTCTCGGATGCCCTGCTCGGGGCAGCGGGCCTGCCGGATATCGGCAATCTGTTCCCCGCCTCGGATGAGGCCTATCGGGACGCGGACAGCATGGAGCTGCTGCGGCGCGTCGTGGAGAGGGTCCGGGAGGAGCGCTGGACCGTCGTCTGGGTGGATGCGGTGATCCAGGCCCAGGTACCGCGATTGAACGTCCACCTGCCCGAGATGCGGTCCCGGCTCTCGGCGCTGCTGAACCCCGGTGGCCCGAATTGCGTCAACCTCAAGGCGAAGTCCGCGGAGGGGACGGGTGACCCCGGCCTGGGACGCTCCATGACCTGCTGGGCGGCTGCGACCCTGGCCCGCGAGGGGGTGGGGGAGTGATTCGGACGCGCTTTGCCCCCTCGCCCACGGGGGAGCTCCACATCGGAGGGGCCCGGACGGCGCTCTTCAATTTCCTGCTCGCCCGCTCGGCGGGGGAACAGGGCCGGTTTGTCCTTCGGATCGACGACACGGACGCGGAGCGCTCGCGCAGGGAGTTCGAGCTCAAGCTGATGGAGGACCTTCGCTGGCTTGGGCTGGATTGGGACGAGGGGCCGGACGGGCCCGGAGGCGTCCCCTGCCGGCAGAGCGAACGCCTCGGCCTCTACGCGGAGTGGATGAGCCGGCTTCGTGAGGCGGGCGCCGTCTACCCCTGCTTCTGCTCGGACGAACGGCTCGGCGCCCTGCGCCGGGAGCAGGCGGCCCGAGGCGAGCCGCCGCGCTACGACGGGTGCTGTCGGGCACTGTCCTCCGGCGAGGCCGAGCGCCGCATCGCCTCCGGTGAAAGGCCATGCTGGCGTTTCGCGCTGGGGGGCGAACCCATCGTTTTCGAGGACGCCGTGCGGGGCCATCAGGTCTTTCCGTCGGGGACCATCGGGGACTTCGTCCTGGAGCGGAGCGACGGTACGCCCACCTACCTCTTCGCCTCCGCCGTTGACGACCTCGCGATGGAGATCACACACGTGGTGCGTGGGGACGAGCACGTCCCCAACACGGCACGCCAACTGGCGATCCTGGACCGGCTGGGCTGCCCCCGTCCCGTCTTTGCGCACATCCCCATGATCCTGTCGGCGGACCGGCAGAAGCTCAGCAAGCGGACGGGGTCGACCTCCATCCGGGAATACCGGGAGCGGGGTTTCCTCCCCGAGGGGCTTGTCGCCTATCTGGCGACCTTGAGCTGGTCTCCCGGGGACGCCGTCTCCCCGTTCTCGTTGGAGTCGCTCGCTGGCGCCTTTTCGCTCGACCGCATCTCCCGTTCCTCCCCCCTGCACGACGAGTCCCACCTGCTGCACTGGCAGAGGGAGGCGATGCACCGAAGGGGGACGGCCCGCATCCGGCAGGAGATTGCGGAGCGGGACCCCCGGTTCGGGGTCCTCGAGGACCGTATGGATATCCTGATAGGGGACCTACTGGACGAGCATCCCCTTACGGGGGAGCTGGAGCGGGCCCTGGCGTTTCTCGTGGAGCGGCCGGCTGGCGAGAGGACGGAGTGGATGCCGAGCCTGGCATCCGCACTGGGGGAACTGGAGCCCTGGACCGAGGAGGAATTGAACGGCCTGCTGCGCGCGTTCATGAGGGAACGGGGGATGAGGGGGAGGGAGTTCTTCCATCCCTTGAGGCTCCTGCTGACGGGGCGGGAACGGGGGGCCGCGCTGCCGCTGGTTCTGCTGGCCCTGGGGCGTGAGGAGGCCGTGTCCCGTCTTGAGGGCTGATGCCCGGGAGGTCATGATGAGCGTCGTCTATTCGCGCAACAAATTATTTGACGTGGAGAACTGGGCGGGGGCCGAGGTGCTCGGAGGATTTGAGGACGTGGTGCACGTCGACGACGCTTCCGACTTGACCGTCTTCGAGGCCTATGAGGTTTCGATCGAGGATTCCTGGCCGAACTTCATACGGGACCAGTCCCTGTGACCGTGCCAAAACGGAACGATGCGTCGGCCGGATGCTTTGAGGCACGACTCGGAGAAGGGCCCGCCGTATGGGACAGCGGGCCCTTCTCCATACTTCAAATACTTCGTCTCAATGTTCCGCCATCTTCGGCAGGGTGTTGGCCCCCTGGGGCATCAGCCAGGTCTTCAGGGAGCTGCCGTGTTTGGCATGGATCTTCTCCATGGCCTCCTCCACCGTACGGGAGGCGACGACGCCCGTACCCTCCAGCAGGGCGGGATCCATTTTCGTCACGAGGTGGAAGTCGAACCTCTCCGCCGTCTCGCCGGTGCAGAACCCGACGTGTTTTGCGATGGTGAATTCGCGGCGCAGCTCCGACTCCCGGGCGTCGTTGTCCGGGAAGTCCAGGAGCATCCTCTGCACCTCCTCGTTTCCGTAGCCCTCCGTGCAGGCGCTGAGGACCAGCATTGCCCCGCCCGGCTTCAGGGCCTCCTGGGCGTTGAAGAACGTCTTGGACGTCTGGTAGAAGTTGATGTCCTTGGGGTAGCCGCAGGCGGAGGCGACGACGAGGTCGGCCTTCTCCGAGATATCGACGGCGTCGACGCTGTCCACGATGTCCATCCCCTTTTGATAGGCCTTCCTCCAGTCGCCCGCGACGGCCCAGCCGATCTTCCCCGAGGCGTTCATGATGACGTTCAGAAGAAAGCTGGGGTCCAGCTTCCCGACGGCCTCCACCATGTCCAGATGGATGAGGTTGCCGTCGATGCTCCCCGTGCGGCAGACGGGATTTCGCCCCTTGCCGGGGAGGGGGTTGAGCGCCAGGGCGTGGTTGGCCATGACGGTCTCGTAGGAGGCGATGCCGGGCAGGATTCCCTTCTTTCCGCCGCCCCAGCCGGCCATGAAGTGATAGACGACTCCCCCCGTGACGATCACGTGGTCGCTGTCGGCGGCGCGCTTGTTGAAGCGAACGGGCGTCCCGCGGCTCGTGACGCCGAAGTCCGTCATCGCGTCCGTGCGGCTGTCGTGGTCGTAGACCTTGCAGCGCCGGTAGAGGTCCTCGCCGACGATGGCCTTGTGTTCCTCGGGCGTCTGACCGCGGTGCGTTCCGGTGCCCGAGATGAAAAAAATGTCCTCGTCCGGTACCCCGATGGCGTTGAGCTCCTCCACCAGGATGGGCAGGTACGCGCTGGGGTGCTGCCACAGGCGGGTGGTGTCGCAGGTGACGATGCAGACCTTCTCCCCGGGCCTGACGATATCCTCGAGCCTCGGGGTGCCGATCGGGGTCGCCAGGGCCTCCCGGACAGCCTCCTCCTCCGTGGGCGCGCAGGGGACCTCGCGGCTGCGCAGGATCCCAAGCAGGTCGGAATCGGGGATCTCCACCTCCACGACTTCCCTGTCGAACTTCATCTGATGCTTTCCCATATCGCCGGCTCCTCTCCGTATGAAAAGTATGAAAGATAAAGGATGAAAAAGCAGGGGAGGGGGTACCCCGATGCGGACTCGATACGAATTGGGAGCCATGATACCAGCGGGGCCGGGGCCTGTTAAACAGGACGCTCCCGAACCGGATGGCGTCTCTTAGGATGTATGCCCCTGTGCCGCACAGTCGGCAGGACCGCCGCGGAGCATCTCCAGTCCGTGCTCGAGGGCGGGGAGGACGGCCTCCAGGTTCTCGATCGCCGCCCTGGGGCTGCCGGGCAGGTTCACGATCAAGGTCCCCCCGCGAATCCCCGCGGCGCCGCGCGAGAGCATTCCCCGCGGCGTCACCTTCAGACTCGCCGCGCGCATGGCCTCCGGGATCCCCGGGACCATCCGCGTACAGGCCCGCTCGGTTGCCTCGGGCGTCACGTCGCGCGAGGAGAACCCCGTCCCTCCGGTCGTGAGGACGAGCGCGACATCCCGCTCGTCCGCGAGCCGGACGAGTGCCCGCTCGATTTCGCCAGCCTCGTCGGGGACGATCTCCCTGTGCACGACGTCGTAACCCCGCTCCTTCAGGAGCGCCTCGATCCTCGGGCCGCTTCCATCGGCGCGCTCGCCGCGCGACCCCCTGTCGCTCACCGTCACCACCGCAGCCGTAAACATGCCGTTCCTCCTCCCGTCCCTGCAGCCGTCTCTCGAAG
>CAJPSE010000114.1 GCA_905373185.1 uncultured Fretibacterium sp. | reverse complement strand
GGCCCGGCACCGTGCGCTTCGCCCCCACGAAGAAACAAAAGAGAAAGCCCGCCAGCCACAGGGCGAGCCAGTGCGAGCTTCTGCGGTGGTGCCGGTTGCGCCTGGCGCCCCAGATCAGGTATTCGACCGTATCGGGAAACGCGCTGCCCAAGAGACCGAAGAGGGCGGCAGGGAGCGAGCGCGTCAGGGCCCCGATGAGCATGAAGTTCAGAACGCGGTGCCCGGGCCCCGTCATCACATGGCGACCTTCTGCTTGCCGCGCTTCGTCAGGACCTCCAGTTCCTGCACGTCGAGATAGGGATAAGGGGGATCTCCGTTGCCCAGATCCCGCTCCTGCAGCACCCCGGTGACGCGCACCCAGGCGTTCTCCGGAGGGGCGTCCTTCCCCATGCAGGCAAAGCCGATGGGCATATCGTCCGGGCCGCAGCAGACGGCGATGCGCACGACGGCGAACTTCTCCGGTCCCTCGCCGAAGTTCTCCGCCGTGATGGGCAGGACGAACCCCTCGTACTGGATGGTCTTGCCCCGGTAGTCGCCCATGTTCATGAAGATGTCCGTGATCATCCCCACGAAAAAGTTCTCGCGTATCACGTAGTCCGGCTTCCCGGACGCGGCCGCGGGCAGGGCGGCGGACAGAAGACACAGGCAAAGGGCTGCGGTGCGTGCCCGTTTCAATATCCTCATAAAAAACTCCTTATCCTCATAAAAAACTCCTTTCCCGACCACGGGTCTTCGGTCCGCCCGCTCACGCGGTGCGCCCCATGAGGTGCGACAGAAGCACGGCCCCTATCAGCGCCGCCACGTTGACGGACACGATGCTGGCGCCCGTGGGCAGGTTCCAGACGAAGGACAGGGCCAGCCCCGCGGCGAAGCAGACCAGCGAGATGCAGGCGGACGTCACGACGAGCGCCCGGAAGCTGCTCACCAGCCTGCGCGCCGTGACCGCCGGAAGGATTATCAGGCTCGATATCAGGAGCGTCCCCATCATCCTCATGCCCAGCACCACCGTGAGGGCGGTGAGGAAGGAGATCAGGAACTGATAGAGCGTAACGTTTATTCCCAGCGATCGCGCGTAGTCCTCGTTGTAGGTGATCAGGAAAAGGCGGTTGTAGAAGAGGACGAACAGGCCCGTGACGAAGAGCGAGAGGGCGGTGGAGAGGACGACGTCCTCGTTCGTCATCGCCAGGATGCTGCCGAACATGTAGCTGCACACGTCGAGGTTCATCCCGCGCGTCAGCGCCGTGACGAGGACGCCGAAGGCCAGGGCGGCCGAGGCCGCGATGCCGATGGCCACGTCGCCGCCGACCCTCCTGCGCTGGCTGACGAACATGATGACGAACGACGCTGCGATGACCAACGGCGTCGACACGTAGAGCGGCGGCAGGTTGAAGGCCAGGGCCACGGAAAGCGCAGCGAACCCCACCTCGGAGAGCCCGTGGCCGATCAGGGAATAGCGCTTGAGGACCAGGATCACGCCGAGGATGGAGGCGCACAGCGACACCATCACGCCGACGATCAGCGCCCGCGTGACGAAGGGGTAGGACAGGACCTCCCAGATCTCGTGGAACGTCATGCCGGCACCTCCGAGAGGACCGGCACGCCCTCGGGGCCGAGGATGGACGGGTCGAGGACGGAGGCCTTCCAGGCCCCGCTGCGCCAGGCCTCGGGCGACCCCACGAAGAGCAGACGCCGGGCCATGACCGCGACGCGCGAAGCGCGCGCGGCGACCTCCTCGAGGTCGTGGGAGACCATCACGATGGTCGTCCGCCGCTCCCGGTGGAGCCGGGCGAGCAGCTCGTAGAACCCGCGTCTGCTGTCGGCGTCCAGCCCCGAACAGGGCTCGTCCAGAAGGAGCAGCTTCGGCCCGCGGCACATCGCCCGCGCGAGCAGGACGCGCTGCATCTGTCCTCCCGAGAGCTTCCCGATCCGCCGGTCAGCCAGGTCCGAGATCTCGAAGGCCGCGAGGGCCGCTTTCGCGGCCGCCTTGTCCGCGTGGGTGTAGAACGGGATGCGCCAGCCCCGGCGCTGGGTCCCGGCCAGCACGATCTCCCACACCGTCGCGGGAAAGTCGCGGTCCGCCCCCTCGACCTGGGGGACGTAGGCCGCCCCGCCGGGGCCCGTTTTCAGGTCGATGCGTCCCCCCGCCAAGGGGGTCAGGCCCAGGATGCCCCGGGTCAGGGTGCTCTTCCCCGACCCGTTGGCCCCCACGATGCAGAAGAACTCCCCCTCGGCGACGTCGAAGGAGACGTCCTCCACCGCGACGATGGAGCCGTACGCGATGGAGACGTGCGAGAGCGACAGGAGCACGCCGTCCCCGGAGCGATCCAACGGCCGTTCCTCCTACAGGGTCAGCGCCTGCTCGACGCTGTCCCGGTTGGCCTTCATGATGTCCAGGAAGGTCACGCCCTTCTCGAACTCGTCCTTCGTCAGGTTGTGGGCCGTGCTGAACGTCAGCAGCTTCGCCCCCGTCTGCTCGGCGATGGACTGCGCGACCTTCGGGACGACGAACTCCTCGTGGAAGATGCAGCGGATGTCCTTCTTCTTGATGTACTGGATCACCTGGGTGATGCGCTGGACTCCCGGCTCGCCCTCCGAGGAGCATGTGTCGTAGGCCGTCACGTAGTTCAGGCCGTAGTGCTTCAGGAAATAAAGGTAGGCGAAGCGTCCCCCGAACACCAAGGTGCGGTGCCGGCCCTTCTTCACGATGGAGGCGAACTCCGCATCCAGCTCCGCCAGCCGGGCCTTGTACGCCTCGGCGTTCTTCGCGTACAGGTCCGCGTGCTCCGGGTCGGCCGCGCTCAGTCCGGTCGCGATGTTGTCCACCATCCTCTGGGCCAGGGACAGGTCCAGCCAGATGTGCGGATCGTACTCGTGGTGGTGATGGTGCGTATTTCCGTGCTCGTCGTGATCCTCGTGATCGGGCTCCTTCTGGAGGGCGACCCCCAGGGACGCGTCCACGACAACCAGTTTTTTGTTGTCCAGGCTCTGGACGATACGCTCCGCCCAGGGCTCCATGTACTTTCCCGTGAACACGAAGACGTCCGCGTCGTTCAGCGTCTTCATGTCGGACGGACGGGGCTCGAAGGTATGGCTCTCCACCCCGGGGGGTAGGAGCATGCGGACGGACGCGTGGTCCCCGGCTATCTGCCGGACAAAGTCATACTGCGGGAAGAGGCTGCATACGACCGACAGCTTCCGCTCCTCGGCCCCGGCGCCTCCCGCCGCGGTCAACGCCAGGACCAGGGCGCAAAGGCCCGCCGCAAACGTTCTTGAAATCCTCAAAATTCGGTAACCTCCCGGAACTGAAAATTGAACTGAAAGTTTGGAGACGGAACGAACCGTATCCTCCGCCCCGGCCCCGACGGACCGGAGGGTCTGTGACATGCGCTCAGCCTCGGTCCCGCTTGACGCAGCCGGGGCACTTCCCGTAGAGGACGAGCTTGCTCTCGTCGATCGCGAGGGCGTTCTCGTCGGCGAAGCGATGGAAGGCCTCTCGAAGGGGCTCGCTGTCGAAGTGGAGCATCATCCCACACGTCTCGCAGAGGAGATGGTAATCCTCCTCTCCCTCCGCCGGATCGCCGAGGTACTCGATCAGCGCCGGGCCGCCCTCGGGGCCGCGGTAGCGCCGAACGCGCCCCGCCTCCTCCAGCTCGGTCAAAAAACGGTAGACCGTCGCCTTGCTGACCGGGGTCCCGGAGCGCTTCAGGCGTTCGACGAGCTCATCCGCCGTTGGGTGAGATCCATCCATGCCGCACAGGCACCTCAGGATGCACGCCTTCTGACGGGTGCTCTTGCGCGATTCCGCCGCAGCTGCCAAGGGGCCGCCTCCTTTCCGAAGCCAAGATCTGAAACTGAGACGCATAATCAACATCGGGAAAGATAACTCCGCCATGCCGATTTGTCAAGGAATTTCTACGAAAAAGTTTATGTGCCCTGTCGGTATTTCGGCCCTTGTCCTATAATGAGGGGAGCTTTATGGATTAAATCAGTGTTTTCACATTCTATGCCGCGTTCCGCACCCTTCCCGGTTCCGGAACGCGCGGGGAGGCAAGGAGCATGTTTCAGGAGAAGATCGTCCGTTCCTTCGATGAGACGGAGCTTTACCGATGCATCGACGCGCCGGAGTCGTTCCGCGGCACGGTCGTCCTGCTGCATGGCTTGGGGGGACACTGCCGCAGATTCGACGAACCCGTCCGCCAGCTCAACGCTGCGGGCTGGCGGGTCGTTCGCTACGACCACCGCGGGCACGGAAGGTCCGGGGGCGCCCGAGCCTTTCTGAACGACTACAACGACCTGGTTATGGACGCGAAAAGCGTCATGAGCGCAACCCGGAGGGACGCGCCGGGCCCCTTGTTCACCTGCGGCTACAGCATGGGGGGGCTGATCTCCCTCCTCCTGGGCATCCGATATCCCGATGGACTGTCGGGACAGATATTTCTGGGCGCCTGCGCCTGCGAGCTTCCGCTTTACCGCAGCTTCCGCCGGCCCCACCTCGAGAGGATAGCGATGCGGACATCGCCCTCCGTCGGCTCGGCCCTGCTCAGCAGGGACCCGAGCGTGGCGGACGAATACGATCGAGACCCCTGGGTGCTTCACGCCTTCACCAACAAGCTGCTCTACGAGGTCTTCGTGCGGGGCGTCGACGACCTGACCTCTCTCCTCCATCGCCACGCCCTGCCCTGCCTGACGCTCCACGGGGCCGATGACCGTCTCGTCCCGGTGGAGTCGTCGCGGATAATCCACAGCCGTTCCTCCTCGCCGGACAAGACGCTCGAGATCCTTCCGGGCTGCTACCACGACATCCTGCACGACGACGCGCGTGACGACGCGATATCGCGCATCGTCGCGTGGATGGAGGAACATCTGTAAAGGGACATCTGTAAATGAAGGGGCATCGAACAAAAGTGGAGTACTGAGCCCCGGCCGCGTTTGCCCTTCGATCCCGCCGTTTTACGCTATAATGAACGGGACAGGAGAGAGAGGAGAGAGAAGGGATGACAGTAGTAATGGCAAAAACACACCATGACAATGTATCTTGGACTTTATTGAACGAAAGCTCAAGTTTCATCATTCCCGTTTTGGATAAAACCTTTCGCGGCTCCTGCATCGGCAGGGAGACGAGGTCAAGGAGGGCAAGTGTCACACACTTGGCTCGTTCTGTCGCTGGATTAAAGGCCCCTATTTCCCCACTACCAGCCTGGAGCGAGATGGGGTGTATCTCGGATGGCTTATCGGAGCTGACAACAACGCCTGTCGTGGGATTTTCGGCGCGAAAAAAACAATATAGACAACCCTGCGATTTACCCTTGACTTTAAGCGATATCCAAAAAACACTAGAACAGAACAGAACAGAACAGGCGTTCCTTGTTGGCAAGTTTCTTGGCCTTCAAGGTTTTTTTGTTGGATGGCGTAGGAGAAATAATCCCCTGTACACCATACTTTACCCTATCTCTTTTTTCCCATAAATACCTTTCTGGGCTCCGTGGCATTCAGGACATGCTATGGGTTACTCATTTTATTGACGTATTATTTTTGTTTTTCAGGGAAGTGCTGACTTACAGCTCCGGCATGGGCTGCGCCGTTATTCGTAGCTCAGGCTTGCTCCTGTCTGCAAGTTAATTTACCAATTCAATTAATTTATAATGCAAAATATTTTATACTTCATAGAGCAAGCTTATCATACGCTTTTGCGGTTCGGAACGGGGTTTTTATAAAAAATTGCATGGAAGGGCTGCTGTTCTGAGCCAGGTATCGGCGCACTGGGTGTTTCTTCGGCATGGACGTGGTAAGGGAGATGGAAAGATGACGATTCGAGGCAAGATGTTGGGGACGGTTGCGGCAGTTT
>CAJPSE010000113.1 GCA_905373185.1 uncultured Fretibacterium sp. | reverse complement strand
AGATTGCCTCTGCAGGGCCCGTCCTGCTCCTTCCACTCTTCGAGTACGAGGGACGGACGACGGTGGCAGCGTTCTGCGAGTCCTCCTATGGAGCGGCGTTGGAGAAGCTTCTGACCGGGGTGCACATGCACGTGTTCGAGACGGCGATCCAGGAGCTCGCGGCCGGCGGCGGGGCGCAGCTGTCCGACCGCCTCGATTTTCTGGAGGCGGAGATCGGGAGGTGCCGGGATATGCCGACCCTCTATACCGGGGAGAACCGTTTCGAGCTGGAGAGGCTTTATGGCGTGGTCTATGCCATGCAGCGCGTCTACTCGCTCTGCCGGATGGGGGGCGAGTTCGGCGACATGGCGGTCGTATCGGGATGGATGCCCGAGGAGGCATGTGGGGAGCTGCGCGCGCTGGCGGGCCGGGAGGCGCCCCACACCGTCGTCCTCACGGAGGATGGGGCCTCCCTCGAGTCGAAGGGGAGTGAGCTTCCCACCCTGCTGCGGAATGCCCCCGTGGCGCGCCGGTTCCAGGAGATCGTGAGGCTCTACAGCCTGCCCTCCTACAGCGAGCTGGACCCGACGCTTGTCGTCTCGGTCAGCTTCTGCCTGTTCTTCGGGTTCATGTTCGGGGACGTGGGGCACGGCCTCGCCCTGATCCTCGGCACGTGGCTGATGGAGCGGAGGGGCTGGATGGGGAGGGCCCTGGCGTCCGTCATGAAGGTGGCCGGGGCCTCGGCGGTCCTCTTCGGCATTCTCTACGGCAGCGTCTTCGGGAGCGAGGAGCTGATCCCTCCCCTCTGGGTGTCCCCCATGAAGCACGTGAACACGCTCCTCCCCGTAGCGGTCGGGGTGGGAATAGCGTTTCTCTCGCTTGGCATCCTCCTCCGAATCCGGTCCCTGGCCCGCAGGAGGGAGTGGGGTGAGGCCGTGTTCTCCCCCGAGGGGGTGACGGGGCTGGCCTTCTACTGGCTGGCTCTGGCCTTCGGGGTACTGTCCCTCGAGGGGATGCTCGCTCCCTGGGAGAGCCGGATCTTCATTGCCGTCCTCGCCTTGCTCTTCTGTGCGATGCTCCTTGGAAACGTCCTGGCCCGCAGCATGTTCCGGGGGGAGTCCGTGGACGAGGGGGGCGTGGTCCACCTGTTCTCGGTCTTCCACGCCCTGCTGAACTTCATCAGCAACACGGCGTCGTTCGTGCGCCTGGCGGCGTTCGCCCTGAACCATGCGGGGCTCTGCGCGGCGGTGTTCATGCTGGGGCAGATGGTGGAGCGCGTGCCCGGCGGCAAGGTGTTCCACGCGCTTGTCCTGGTGGCGGGGCATATCGTCATCATCGGGCTCGAGGGGCTGATCGTGTTCATCCAGACGCTGCGCCTGGAGTACTACGAATTCTTCGGGAAGTTCTATCATGGCGGAGGGCGGGAGTTTCGTCCCGTCCTCTGGAGGAGGAGCGCGCAGGAACGGGGCCGCGCGGATTGAATCGGCGTTTTCTCAGGAAAGTTCGCTGGTGTGCTTGCGGGAAGGGAGAGCGGTTGGGATGCTGAGTGTTCTTGGGATTGCGGTTTCCTCTGCGGTGCTGGTCGGCTATGGGGTTTGGTCGAGGAGGACGGGGCGCGTTCCCCGCGCTCCGAGAAGGGCCCTGGCCTCCTGGATGGGCGTGTCCGTGCTGATGCTCTGCCTCTCGGCCGTGGCCGCGTTCGCGCAGGAGTCCGGGGCCTCCGCCGGGACCGCTACGGGGATGGGCTTCATCGGCGCGGCGCTCTCGACGGGCCTGGCCTGCGTCGGTGCGGGCATCGGCGTCGCGTTCGTCGGCGCCGCGGCACTTGGGGTCGTGGGGGAGAAGCCCTCGATGTTCGGGACCACGCTGATCTATATCGGGCTCGCGGAGGGAATCGCCATCTACGGGCTCGTCATCTCCCTGTTCATCCTGGGGCGGATTTAGAACGGCCCGTCATGAAGGCGTTCCTGATCAGCGACAACCACGATACCCTGGTGCTGATGAAGCTGGCCGGGATTAAGGGGGTCGTGGCGCACGGGCGGGAGGAGAGCCTCAACGCCTTCTCTCGGGCCCTTGCGATGAGGGACCTCGGCGTTCTCCTCGTGACGGAGATCGTGGCGGAGACCGTCCCCGACAAGGTCGGCGAGATGCGCAGGAGCGGGAAGCCGCCTCTTTTGGTCGAGATTCCGGATCGGCATGGCAGCCGGAGGGGAGAGGATTTTTTGACGCGGTACATCCGCGAGGCGATAGGGGTGAGGCTCGAATGAAGCGGGAGGAAGCCCCTCTTTCCGGCGGGCATCCCGGGGAGCGCGTTTCGGACCCGGATGGGGTCCGGGACGAGAGGAAGAAGCTGGACGGGCTCCGTGCCTCCATCCTCTCCAAGGGGGCGGAGGAGTGCGAGCGTATCCTGAAGGAGGCGGAGGCGCGCGCGGAGCGCTGGCTGGCTGACCATACGGCGCAGCTGGACGCGACGGTGCGGAGCATCCGGGACGACGCGGTGAAACGGGCCCAGGACATCTCGAACCGGCGGCTCGTGGAGGCCGGGGCCAGCCGGGACACGGAACGGCTGCGCCTCCGGAGTGGTCTGGTCCAGGAGGCCCTGGCCTCCCTGCAGAAGGCGCTGGTGGGGCTGTCCGCACGGGACGATTACGGTGCCATCCTGACCGGTGTCGCCGCGGAGGTCTGCGAGCACCTGCACAGCGGTCGGGTGGGGCTGCGGCTCCGTGCGGAGGACGCCCCGCTGGGCGAGGGGACGGCCGAGGCCCTGAGCGCCCGTTTCCCCGGGCTGGACATCTATTTCGACGCTGCGCCGGAGCCCATCCTCGGAGGGGTGGTCCTCCTCTCGGAGGACGAGGGGTGGCGCATATCGGCGGACTGGAGAGCAAAGATCGAGGAAATGGCGGACTCGGTTGCGGAAGCCGTTCTGGCGGAGCTGTGACGAGGATGCGGGGCTGTGAGAGGATGGAGATCGAGGTGAAGAACATGGAGGCAGCGGCCGAGCGGATGGGCCGCATCACGATGATCGACGGTCCCGTCGTCCGTGCCTCGGGGCTCTCCCGCTTTTCGATGGGGGAGATGACGGAGGTGGGGGAGCTTGCCCTGATGGGCGAGATCCTTCAGATGGAGGGGGACAGCGGGGTCGTTCAGGTCTACGAGGACACGACGGGGCTCCGCGTCGGGGAGCCCGTCCGCGGGCTCGGTCGGCCTCTGTCCGTGTGCCTCGGCCCGGGGCTGGTGGGGCATATCATCGACGGGATCGGGCGTCCTCTGGACCGACTCATGGAGAGGGAGGGCAGCTTTCTGGACCGGGGCTCGAAGCTCGACCCGATCGACATGTCCCGTTCGTGGGAGGTGACCCCGACCTGCAAGGTGGGGGACCGGGTGTGCGGCGGTTCGGCCATTGCCGCGATCCAGGAGACGGACCTGGTGACCCATCAGGTTCTGGTCCCGTATGGGCTGGAGGGAGAGGTTGAGTCCGTCGTCGCCTCCGGATTCTGCAAGACGTCGGATGCGGTGGCGCGGGTCCGGCGCGACGATGGGACCATCGTGCCGGTGATGATGTATCACTACTGGCCGGTCCGGCGTCCGAGGCCCTATCGGGACCGCCTGCTGCCGGACGAGCCGCTGGTCACGGGGCAGAGGGTCATCGACGGGCTCTTTCCCATCTCCAAGGGGGGAGTCGCGGCGATCCCGGGTGGGTTCGGGACGGGCAAGACGGTGACACAGCACCAGCTGGCCAAGTGGAGCGACGCTAAGGTCGTCGTGTACATCGGGTGCGGGGAGCGCGGCAACGAGATGACCCAGGTGCTGGAGGAGTTCCCGTCGCTCGAGGATCCGTACTCCAAGAAGCCGCTGATGCAGCGGACCGTCCTCATCGCCAACACGTCCAACATGCCGGTCGCCGCGCGGGAGGCCAGCATCTACACGGGGATAACGATCGCGGAGTACTATCGCGACATGGGCTACGACGTCGCGATGATGGCGGACTCCACGTCGCGCTGGGCCGAGGCCCTGCGCGAGCTGTCGGGGCGGCTGGGGGAGATCCCCGCGGAGGAGGGGTTCCCCGCCTACCTGGCGACGCGCCTGGCGGAGTTCTACGAGCGGGCGGGCAAGGTGCGGACCTTCGGCGACCGGACGGCCAGTATCAGCGTCATCGGGGCGGTCTCGCCCCCGGGAGGGGACTTCACTGAGCCCGTGACGCGGCACACCAAACGCTTCATCCGGTGCTTCTGGGCGCTCGACGCCTCCCTGGCCCATGCCCGGCACTTTCCCGCTATCAGCTGGATGGACTCCTACAGCGAGTATGCGGACGAGGTCCGCGGCTGGTGCGAAAAGAACATCGACGCCTCCTGGGGCGAGCTGCGCGAGGAGGCCCGGGCCGTGCTGGCGGAGGACGACGCCGTGCAGCAGACCATCCGCCTGATGGGCGAGGACGTGTTGCCCGACGGCCAAAAGCTCGTGGCCCTGACGGCCTCGCTTCTCAAGAACGGCTATCTCCAGCAGAATTCCTTCAGCGACGATTCTTTCTGTCCGCCCAGGAAGGGGTTCGCGATTCTGCGGATGATCCTGGACTTCCATCGGCAGGCGAAGGCCCTGGTGGCCGAGGGGTGCCCCCTGTCGCTGATTCGGAACATCAAGGAGCTCGACGAGGTCATTCACGCGCGGGAACTGCCGTTCGACGACGGCGAGGGGTTCGGTGGACTGGAGAAGCGTCTCGGGGAGCACCTGGCGCTCGTCGGCCGGGAGCGTCTGGCCCATGAGGACGAGGGCGGCGCGGCCGCCGATTCGGAGGGCACGGCGTGATGGCGGGGAACGGCGGTGCGGCAGCGGTGACCGGTTCGGGTTCACGGAGGGGGAGTGAGAGCATGGCCCTTGCGGAGTACACGGGGATGACCCGTATCAAGGGGCCCATTGTCCTGTTGAAGGGCATTCCGGGGGTTGGCTACGACGAGGTCGTGGAGGTGACCGCCGACGGAGGGGAGCCCCGCATGGGGCGCGTCGTCATGGTGAGCGAGGACGCGGTGATGGTGCAGGTGTTCGCGGGGACGGAGGGGCTGAGCCCGGCGACGGCCAGGACGCGGTTCCTGGGGCATCCCCTCGAGATCTCGCTCTCTCCGGACATCCTCGGGCGGACCTTCGACGGGCTGGGCCGCCCCCTGGACGGGAACGGCCCCGTCTACTGCGGGATGAAGCGCAACGTCAACGGGCAGCCCATAAACCCGATGGCGCGTCTCTATCCGCGGGACTTCATCAACACGGGGTTCTCGGCGATCGACGTGCTGATGACCCTCATTCGCGGACAGAAGCTGCCCATCTTCTCGGGCAACGGCCTGCCGCACAACCGTTTGGCCATCCAGATCGCCTCCCAGGCCAAGCTGATGGGGGCCGACAACTTCGCGGTCGTGTTCGCCGGCGTCGGGATCCGGCACGACGACGCGGCGGCCTTCTCCGCCAACCTGTCGCAGCGGGGGGCGAAGCTGGTGATGTTTCGGAACCTCGCGGACGACCCCGTCATTGAGCGCATCGCGACGCCCCGCTACGCCCTGACCGCGGCGGAGTACCTGGCGTTCGACCTGGGGATGCACGTGCTGGTCATCATCACGGACCTCACGAGCTACTGCGAGGCGCTGCGCGAGCTCTCGGTCGGCCGGGGCGAGATCCCGAGCCGCAAGGGGTACCCCGCCTATCTCTACAGCGACCTGGCCTCGCTTTACGAGCGCGCCGGGGTCCTGAAGGGGAGGGAGGGAAGCATCACGTTCCTTCCGATCCTGACCATGCCCAACGACGATATCACCAACCCCGTGCCGGACCAGACGGGGTTCATCACGGAGGGGCAGATCGTCCTGTCGCGCGCGTTGGATGCGGCGGGCGTCTACCCGCCCATCGACCCCCTCCCC
>CAJPSE010000112.1 GCA_905373185.1 uncultured Fretibacterium sp. | reverse complement strand
GCCCACGACGATAAAGGGGATCCAAGGGAGCGAGCTCCCTTGGCGGGGTTCGGGGCGGAGCCCCGAGAGGGGCCTCAGTGCGATCCGGTGTGGTGTACACGGTCGTGTTCCTCGGCCTTTTTGGCGTCATTGAACCGGTCGAGCGTCCCCACCAGGTAGCCCGTGATCCTGCGGATGCGCTCGAACCGCACGCCACCCTCCGAGCGGCCGCATCCGGGGCAGACGTCGTCGATGACGCCCGTGTACCCGCAGACGGGGTCGCGGTCCAGCGGGTGGTTGATGGCCCCGTACCCGATCCCCGCCTCCTTCATGGCGCGCACGACCTTCTCGAACGCGTCCAGGTTCCGGGACGGGTCGCCGTCCATCTCGATGTAGGTGATGTGTCCCGCGTTCGTCAGCTCGTGGTAGGGAGCCTCCAGGCGGATTTTGTCGAACGCGCGGATATTGTGGTGCACGGGGACGTGGAAGCTGTTGGTGTAGTAGTCGCGGTCGGTGATCCCCTCGATCGGCCCGAACCGCTTCCGGTCCATCCGAACGAACCGGCCGGACAGGCCCTCGGCCGGAGTCGCCAGCAGGGTGAAGTTCAGTCCGTGCTTCCGCGCGGCCTCGTCCATGCGCGAGCGCATGTGCCCGACGATCTCCAGCCCCAGGGCCTGGGACGCCTCGCTCTCGCCGTGGTGCTTCCCGGTGAGGGCCTTGAGGCACTCCGCCAGGCCGATGAACCCCAGGGACAGCGAGCCGTGCCGGAGCACCTCGCGCACCTCGTCGTTCCAGCCCAGTTTCTCCGAGTCCATCCAGACCCCCTGTCCCATCAGGAACGGGAAGTTCTTGACCTTCTTCCGGGACTGGATCTCCAGACGGTCCAGAAGCTGGCGGATCACCAGGTCGATTTTTTCGTCCAGCATCCGGAAGAACCCGGCCCGGTCCCGCCCGTTCAGGAGCCCCAGCCTCGGCAGGTTGACGCTGGTGAAGCTCAGGTTCCCGCGGCCCGTCACGATCTGGCGGCCGGGGTCGGCGACGTTGCCGATGACGCGCGTTCGGCACCCCATGTAGGCTATTTCGGTATCGGGCTCCCCCGGACGGTAGTATTGGAGGTTGAAGGGCGCGTCGATGAAGGCGAAGTTCGGGAAGAGCCGCTTGGCGCTCACGCGGCAGGCCAGCTGGAAGAGGTCGTAGTTGGGGTCGCCCGGCGCGTAGTTCACGCCCTCCTTGACCTTGAAGATGCTCACGGGAAAGATGGGGGTCTCGCCGTGTCCCAGCCCCGCCTCCGTGGCGAGCAGGAGGTTCTTCACGACGCTGCGCCCCTCGGGCGACGTGTCCGTCCCGTAGTTCAGCGAGCTGAAGGGCACCTGGGCCCCGGCGCGGCTGTGCATGGTGTTCAGGTTGTGGACCAGGGCCTCCATGGCCTGATAGGTCTCCCGGTCCGTCTCGCGCTCCGCCTCTCTCAGGGCCAGGGCCTGTGCCCGCGCCAACGCAGGCCCGTCCCCGAACCGACGCTCCAGGCGAGAGCGTTCCAGGGCCTGGAAGGGCTCGGGGTTCCCCAGGCGAATCGTCCCGTCCGGTGCGCCGCGCAGCTCCTCGTGCAGGGACTCGACCCATTCGGCGGCGTCGTCCGCATCGGGCAGCATCCCGAGGGCCTTGGCCAGGTTCTTCCGATAGAGGCCCGTGAAGGTCCTGGCGACGTAGGGGGCCAGGGCGAAGTCGAACGTGGGGATGCTCTGCCCGCCGTGCTGGTCGTTCTGGTTGGACTGGAGCGCGATGCAGGCCAGGGCCGCCGCGCTGCGGATGCCCGCCGGCTCGCGCAGCGTGCCGTGCCCCGTGCCGAACCCGCCCTTGAAGAGCTTTTTGATGTCTATCTGACAGCAGGTCGTCGTCAAGGTCAGGAAATCCATGTCGTGGATGTGGATGTCACCGCTTCGATGCGCCTCCGCGTGCTCGGGGCGCAGGACGAAGATCTCGTTGAAGTACTTCGCCCCCTCGGAGCCGTAACGGAGCATCGTCCCCATGGCGGTATCGCCGTCGATGTTGGCGTTCTCGCGCTTCAGGTCGTTGTCCTGCGCCTCGCGGAAGGTCAGGTCCTCGTAGATGTTCATCAGGCGGCTCTTCATCTCGCGCGCCTGGCTGCGGCGGGCGCGGTAGAGGATGTAGGCCTTGGCCGCGCGCCCGTGCCCGGACTCGATGAGGACGTTCTCCACGATGTCCTGGATCTCCTCCACCTGGGGGACGTGCCCCGCGAGCTCCCTCTCCATCCGCTCCGCGACCCGCTCCGTCAGGGCGAGCGCCGTATCCTGCCTGGCCGGTTCCCCGGCATCCTCCGCGACCGCGGCCAGGGCCTTCAGAATGGCCCCAGCTATCTTCTCCGCGTTGAACGGCACCTCACGGCCGTCCCGTTTCCGGATCTTTACGAACATGAAAGCCTCCCGACTTCTCCATGACATTTCCGCGTCCGCAATCCGCGCGGAAAAACTGGCCGTCCCGACAAAAAACGCTCCTCCACGTCCGAGGTACACGTCCAAAGTGTACGTCCAAGGTGGAGGAGCGCCCGCTGACACGAAAAAAGGCATGACAAACTGGCACACCCTCCCTATCGTCCGTAGGGGGTTGGCATCCGCGGCACAGGCAGGTCTTCTGACTCGGGATCGTCGACGTGAAAAAACGTCCCCTCGGCCTTCCCGGATCGCTCCAGTGGCCTTCGGGGCCGTCTCCCCCTCACAGCGGCGGGACCGTGCAGGGTTTTCGCCTGCTTCCCTCTTCGCCGGCCTGCGCGCCGGCACCTGCGCCTCGAGTATTCGGTTGTGCCGTTGCTCTCGGTTTCCAAAGGCCGCGTCCCAACCTCCCGGTCGCGGCAGGTCCATTATACCGCTATACCGCAGGCCTGTGGCGTCGTTCGGAGAAGTCGTTCAGAGAAGGAAATCGAGGTTCTTTAGGGAAGCGCTGATTAAAACAAAAATACATATTCTACCAAAGGTAAGTATGCAAAACATCTATAGGCAAAAATCTTCAGCACTTCCCTAAAAATCAACATGGGGGCTTCGCCCCCAAGCCCCAACGCCGCTATCCTGATAGCGGCGGCCCCGGCAAGTTTCTTACTCGAAACAGGCAAGCTGGGGTACCACAGGGAGGCTTCATGGATTAAATCAGCGTTTCCCTAATTTTCCTGTAAAGTGTTTGGATGTCGAAAGAAGTGTCGAAGCCACCGCTTGAGGAACACGGACGAGCCGGTCACGGTACAGAAGAAGAGGATGGCGAAGGCGAGCCCGAAGTTTACGGTGAACAGAAGGAGGAGCACTCCCAATATCGGAAGACAGAAGTACGGGATCCGTGTATCGTTCCACCTGAACATTTCGTCATGCCTCCTTCAATTAGTTTGTCATTACAAACTTATCTTCGCGGATAATTTACCGCAATCCCGGGCGCCTGTCAATCCCCCATTGGGGCCCCAAATCCGCCTATTCGCGGAGATAGTCGCTTGATATAATGGACATGGAGGTGATGAAGATGCGCATGCTTGATATGAAGCTCAACAAGTCGGCCATATTGACGCCATCCGAGTACTTGAAGCTCTATTCCGAGTGCCCCGAGTGTATTAAGCGATCCAGGATGATCCCTCCCCGCATCGGCAAGGATAAGCACTTCGGAAAGATGCAGGTTGTCTTTGCCTTCGGGCGCTACGAGGCTCGCTGATGCCTGGTGCAATCGAACGGGAGGACAACGATAAGGGGCTGCCCGTAGACCTGATCAAGCTCTTCTTGGAAAACCAGAAAAAAGAACTGGAACTCAGGACTCGAGAGCTGGAGATCGCCAAACAGGAAGAGCTTCACAGCTATGATGTCACCAAGCTCTCCATCAAAGCGCAGACCGACAGCCTGGAGAGCGAACGGAAACACCACAGACAGTTATGGTCTATGTGGGGGAAGTACGGTTCACTTCTCTCCGTGGTCGTGGCATCACTCGTCGCCTTGGCGCTTTGGCTCGGAAAAGAACAGTTCATCCTCGAAATCTTCAGGGCTGTCTTTTATGGCGGTTTCGGTGCTACGGCTGGCGCGTACTATCAAAAATCCAAATCGCTCGGTAATCGACAAGACGATGAAGAATAAACCAAATCCACAGGCAAAATTTTTAACGTGTGGCAGGGGCAAGTTTTGCGCATTTTTCTGCTGCACCTGATGGGTAAAAGGTCAGAGTTGGCTTAACCTGTACAACGACGGGCTCGATCCTCAGTAAAGCCGTCGCAACCTGCGGATTTAGGAATAACCTGCCCCCTTTGCGGGGGCTTTTTTGTCGCTCCGCTCAGACCTGCGGGCGGCAGACCCTCCGATAGTCCTCCGGGGTGTCCAGATCGTCGAAGAAGCCGTCCTCCCCCTCCACCGTCAGAACCTCTCCCTTGTGGGCCTCGAGGATGCCGCGCCCGCCCCGGTCTCCCGCCGCGGCCCGTAGGCGGCCGCGCCAGAGCCCTTCCATAAAAATGGGGTGTCCGAAACGCCCCTCCCGATAAGGGGCCAGGGCCGTGTACCCGTCGGGGCGGCGCTGGAAGGCCAGGCGTAGCTGCGCCATATCCTCCGGCCGGGCCAGTGGCAGGTCGCCCAGCATCAGGCAGAAAGGTTCTCTTTCCCCGTCCGGCAGCGTGTCCAAACCGATGGCGAGCGAGGAGGCCTGTCCCCGTTCCGGGGCCGGGTTGATCAGCACCGTCACGTCTTCAGCAAGGGGCCGGAGCCCCCGGAGCGTCGCCTCGGAGAGGACGCAGAGGATCGGGGTCAGCCCGGCGGCGCGCAGGTTTCCGATGACGGCCTCCAGGACCGTCCCGTCCCCGAACGGCAGCAGCAGCTTCTGCGTCCCCATGCGGCGCGACAGCCCCGCGGCGGGAAGCAGGGCGATCATCGGCCCCGCTCCGGCGTGAGGACGGCCTCGACGCGCAGCGCGTGCAGGGAGCCCAGGATCAAAAGGTCCCAGGAGCCCAGCAGCCGAGCGGTACGGGGCAGGAAGTCCCGTGCCAGGGCATCGAGTCGGGCGGGGGGCAGCAGGTCGGAGCGGTTCAGAAGGACGATCCTCCTGCCCGCAGGGGGCGCGTTCTTCAGGTACCCGTGGGGGGACTCCAGCAGGGCCGCCAGCCGGTCGGGGGTCAGGACGTCCCCGGGCCGGAACCCGAAACGCTCCGTCATCAGCGCCATGCGGTGGACGCAGTCCTCCGTCAGGGGCTCGCCCAGCCGGTCCGCGCCCAGCACGGCGCAGAGGAGCGTCGTCTGGGACGGGACCGGCGGCTCCCAATCGGCCCAGGCCTTCAGAGGCTTGTGCCGCGCCCCGTCCGCCTCACAGATCAGGAAGTCGGCCACCCTGCCGCTCCAGAGGTGATCGACCGCCTCGGGGGAAAAACCCTCCAGCTTCTTCCGTTCCCCGTCCCGCACGTGTCTTTGGGCCGCCAGCAGCGGGGAGTGGAGCCGAAGCGCAGCACGGATGCGCTCCACATCCTCCTCCGGCCCCTCATACCCCTCCATGAGGAGCAGGGGCAGGTCGTCGGGGGCCATCTTCGTCGTCGTGGTCAGGAGCGTCGTGCCGCGGCCGGACAGAAACCTCCCCAGCGTCCGGAGCAGCGTCGTCTTTCCGCCCCCGCCCACGAGGCTGACCAGCTCTTGTCCCCGTCCCCCAAGCCCGAAGGGGGCGAAAAAAGCCCCTGCATCCTTGGCGTCCGACACCATTCCAACCCCTCCTTCCGTCTCTTCCACTTATATACACATCTATTATATACATTTGCCCGATAGAAAATGAAAAAGCTCGCTCTCAAAGTACCCAAGCCAATTTTTGGAAGGGCTCTTGACAATATCTAAATATCGAATATACTTATATCGCAATAACGATTAACGAGGAGGTGAACGGAGGGGAGGGAGGATGGTGG
>CAJPSE010000111.1 GCA_905373185.1 uncultured Fretibacterium sp. | reverse complement strand
GTGCAGGACCGTTCCCCCCCACGAAAGCCCCACTCCGAACCCCATCACGAGCACGGAGTCCCCCTTGCCGAGCCGGCCGGACCGCATCGAGTCGTACAGCGCGATCGGGATGGTGGAGCTTACGGTGTTGCCGTACTTCTCGATGTTGAACACAAATTTTTCCTCGGGGATGGCGAGAAGCTCACGGAGCTTCACCAGCATCATGTGGCTGGCCTGGTGCAGGACCACGAGGCGGAGCCCCTCCAAAGAGGTCCCGTTCCGCTCCAGTGTATCGTTCATGCAGTCCGGAGCGACCTCCATCGAGAACTTGAGTATCTCCGGACCGTCCATGTAAAGGTTCTCCAGGGTGCGAACGTTGCCCCACTTGTTCTTCGTCTCGACCCGAGTCTCCGGGGAGGAGGGCCTGGCCCAAGCCCCGGCGGGGATGATCAGCCTCTCCGCCCCGGAGCCATCCGTCCCCAGGACGAACTCCCCAATCCCTCGCTCGGCGGAGGACTCCACCAAAGTCGCCGCCGCCGCGTCCCCGAAGAGGGTACGGGTGCTCTTGTCCTGCGGATGGATGGTCCGGGTTATGGTCTCGGCCGTAATCAGCAGGACCCTCCTCGCCACGCCGCCGAGGACCAGCCCCTTGGCCAGCGCCAGTCCATAGATGAACCCCGAGCACCCCAGGTTGTAGTCCAGGGCGCCGGCGTCCTTCCGCAGCCCCAGACGATTCTGGACGATACAGGCCGTGGCCGGCAGAAAATAATCGGGACATTCCGTGCAGAGCAGCAGGAAATCGATAGAGCCCCTGTCGATGCCGTGCTCCTCGAAAAGGCGTTCCCCCGCCGCTGCCGCAAGGTCGGAGACCTTCTCGTCGCCGACGACGCGCCGCTCCGACACGCCGGTCTTGCCGTAAATTTTATTCTCCGTCCAGGTCCCGAACTGGCGGACCAGCTCCGCGTTGTCCAGAACCCCCTCCGGAAGATATACCGATATGGCCTTCACGGCCGCCTCGTGACCCATTCGACTTCAGCCTCCATCGCATAATTCGGCCCCGAGCCTTCGTTCCTCGGGGCCGATGTTACAAACAGCCATCCAGACGCGGGCGTTCACTTCCCCTTCGACCTCCCGGCAGAGAGGTCCGCAAGGCGCCTGGCCGCGAACTCGGCCTGGGGAGTCCCCGGATAGAGGCGGGCAACCTGCGTGTAGGCCTCCTTCGCCCTCTCCGCGTCCTTCTCCTCATCCCAGACAACGGCCTCGGCCAGGGCGACGAAGGGCCGGCAGGATGCCGGAAGCGTCTCCGGTCGCCGCCCCAGCAGCTCGCGGCAGAGCTCCGCAGCCCGCTCCCGCCTCTCCGTCCCGGAATACAACAGAATCAGACGGCTGCGGACCTGCAGCCCCCAGGCCGAATCCGGATAGCGATCCAGGAAGAGCTCCAGGACCTCCTGCGCCGTCTGCTCCTGGGGCTCCGGAAAGGAATCCAGGTAGAGGTTGGAGAGCGCCCATAGGGCTTCCTCGGCCTCCTTGGTCGCGGGACAGGATTCCACGATCTCCTGATAGAGAGACTCCCGCTCCTCGACCTGCGTCTCGGAAAGACGCGAGATGGCAAGGCGAATCTCCAGCGCCCTCCGTTTCTGCTCCTCGGAGCTCGGCTCCGCGCCCCAGGCGGGGATGCGAAGGTCGCCCAGAAACAGGACCAATCCGCAGAAAAACGTCCCCCAGAATTTTTTTCCTCCGCCCATTCCGGCCCATCCGCGCACGCGTTCCGCCTCCCTCATGCCAGCCGTCCGGCCATTTGCATCGAACACTTGGTTCTATTACCTGATATCATCGCGAACGTTATTTTAACCGCTCCACTCCCTTTCGACAACGGGGAACCGAGGCGGCGGCCAGCCACTGGTTTGAGAAAAGGAAAATATGCGCAGGATAAGCGAAGGGACAGCCAACGAAACGTGCAGGCTCTCATCGATATCCTGCATTCGATATTGAAGTCGTCCCCCTTTGGTTTTTCCGTTCAAAGAGGTAACGAGCTATTAGGCTGGAATGTAATGAGCGATTCGGAATAATGTCCTGGAATTTTTCATCGCCATAGCGGCAGGCTGGCTCGACCGTCCGAGGCGTATTCGCGTCTCCCGCCATTCCCGGGCCGACACGGCAGACATCGGCAGGTCAAAAAAGCTTTTTTCCCGTTCATATGCCGCCCCAACTTCCGCCACTGTCACCCCTCCCATCCGGGGAGGCTGCGGGAACGCCCTCTGCGGCAGCTGGCCCAAGCACCGTCTCCGTACGGGAATTCCCGCCCTGTTCTTCCTCCCATGGGTAGACGACCGCCTTGCCCATCGGAACCCCCGCAGACTGCATTCGAGGGACAGGATTAGCGGCGGCGGGGGCTTCCCTGCCCCGTACAGCCTCATCCGTTCCCTGGAACACGTCTTTATGAGAGTTCAATATGTAGTGCACCCCTATCAGCGGCCCCCACAATGCCAGTCCATTACTGGAAAATGGGAACCCGTTTCCGAACACGACCCATCCCCACCCGGACAGTACCAGAAAGGACAACAGGGACGCGACGTTACGCTCATTCACTCCCGTCGTGTTTCCTCCTGTGGTCCGATAGGTCAGGATATTATGCACGGCAATGAAGTCCAATATTCCGGGGAAAAGCATCTTTCCCACGACCATATAGGACAGAAACAGGGAAACGGCTATCGAGGACGCCGTATACAGGAATGCCTCAAGACCATACCTAACGCCCTTCCGTTTCACGATGAAACGTATGACGGTAGGGAGCAAAAGGAAAAAAGCATACAGATATGCGACCGTCACTATGAAGAGACTCCGAAAGAAAAGGGCTTCCACTCGAGGTGAGACATATGAAAGATCAGGGGTGATCACGTAAAACAAGAGAAGGGAAAACGCAGGATAAATGAGGTAAGACACCACCAGCTTCATCTTGCCCTCCTAGGGACTGGCCCGAAACGCAATGCCCCGACGAGGAAAGCGCAAAAAAAGATCGTCCTGTCTCCAAGAGCCCTCATATCGAATATTCACGCCCGATACGCTCCCATCCATGATCGAAATCAACGACCTACCATAAACCAATGCCTCGTTTCATTTTAACATAACCTACAGGTCCCGCTCTTCCATTAGGCGTCAGCCCCTGCATCCCCATGACGACAAAGGGCCAACACGCCGAATACCCTTTCCGCCCCATCAAAAGCATACAGTACCAGGCGGCCGGCCATGCGGCCCCATAGGGCACTCAGACGTGCAGCCAGCTCTTGAAGCCCTCGCCCACAACCTCCGAGACCTCGGAGAGGATCACGAACGCGGTGGGGTCCACCGATGCGATGAAGCGCTTGAGCGGCGGGACCTGACGGCGGGGCAGCACCACCAGAAGCATCTCGACAGACGCGCCGCGGTAGGCCCCCGTCGCGGGGATGAGGGTGGCCGAACGCTCGAGCTCCGTCATGATGAAGCCCGCAATCTCCCTGTGCCGGGTGCTGATGACCAGGATCTGGGTGCGCCGGTGGAAGGAGCGGACGACGTTGTCGATGACCATCGTCTCGATGTAGAGCAGAAACGCCCCGAGGAGCATCTGCTCCAGCGTGACGACCGCGAAGGACCCGAGCAGGATGACGATGTTGATGTAGAACGACATCGCCCCGACGTCCACCCCCCATCGCTTCTTCGCCACCATCACCACCACGTCCGTCCCACCGGAACAGGCGTCCACTCGGAACAACATCCCGAAGCCGACGCCGCTCACCACGCCGGAAAGGATGGCGGCCAACAGGGTGTTCTCGATGACGGGGTAGCGGAACCACTCGAAGAAAGGCACCATCAGGCTGGTCAGAACGGTCACGTAAAGCGTCCAGAGGGCGAAGCGCGTCGAGAGGAAACGCCAGCCCCAGAGCAGCAGAAGTGCGTTCCCTACCGTGATGAACCAGGCCGGGGAGATGCCCCAGAGGTAACTGGTGATGAGGGCGATGCCGGTCACCCCGGCCCCGGCGAACTTATAGGGCACCACCAACGCGACGATGGCGAAGCAGACGAGGGCCGTCCCCACCGTCGTGCTCAGCAGCGTCGCCCACTCCTCCCGCAGCCGGCTCCTGCAAAACGCCATGCCCCGTACCGTCCAGTCCTTCACCGACGCTCTCATCGACGCCACGCTCCAAACACTGTACAAATTTTTAACGGCCCCTTCACCGCAGGGCAACTTTTTTATCTTATCACAGCTTTCCCCACACCTTCGCCGAGGGAATGTCCCCATAAGAAAGACACGGGACCTCCCGCACGAAGCGGAAGGCCCCACGGCCAAACCACGAAATGACAGCCCTTCCCTAGCGCCGGGAGGGGTCGAACTCCCCATCGAGCAGCTTTCGGAACGCTTCCAGATCCATGCTCCCCAGGTCGCCCTTGCTGCGCTCGCGCACCGCGACGACCCGCGCCTCCTTCTCCTTGTCCCCGATCACGATCATGTAGGGGACCTTCTGGAGCTGCGCGTCACGGATGCGTTTTCCCAGTTTCTCGTCGCGCTCGTCCGCCTCCACGCGCAGGCCCCAGCCGCCAAGGATCCCCGCCAGCTCATGGGCGTAGTCCCGGTGCTCCTCCGCTATGGGGATGAGCTTCACCTGCACGGGGGCGAACCAGAACGGGAACGCGCCGGCACAGTGCTCGATCAGGATGCCGAGGAAGCGCTCCAGACTGCCCATGAGAGCCCGATGCAGCATGACGGGCCGGTGCTCCTGGCCATCCGCCCCAACGTAGTGCATGTCGAAGCGCTCCGGCATCTGGAAGTCCAACTGGATGGTGCCGCACTGCCAGGTCCTGCCGATGCAGTCCTCCAGGTGGAAGTCGATTTTGGGCCCATAGAAGGCCCCGTCCCCCTCGTTGACCCGATAGGGCGTGCCCGTCGCCTCCAGCGCATCCCGAAGCGCCGCCTCCGCGATCTCCCACTGTTCCGGCTCGCCCATCGAGTTCTCCGGGCGCGTCGAGAGCTCGACCGTATAATCGAAACCGAAGACGTCCTTGTAGAAGTAGCGGTACAGGTCGATGATGCCGATCACCTCGTCCTTCACCTGGTCGGGACGGCAGTAGATGTGCGCGTCGTCCTGGGTGAAGCAGCGCACGCGCATCAGACCGTGGAGCACCCCGCTGCGCTCGTGCCGGTGGACGGTGCCCAGCTCCGCCATGCGCAGCGGCAGGTCGCGGTAGCTGCGGAGCTGCGTCTTGTAGACCAGGATGCCGCCGGGACAGTTCATCGGCTTGACGGCAAAGGGCTTCTCGTCGATCTCGGTGAAGTACATGTTCTCCTTGTAGTGGTCCCAGTGCCCGGACTGAATCCACAGCGAACGGTCCAGGATCAGCGGCGTGCGGATCTCCACGTAGCCGCGCTTCAGGTGCTCCCGACGCCAGAAGTCGGTGAGCGCATTCAGGATGGCCATCCCCTTGGGGTGGAAGAACGGGAAGCCCGGCCCCTCGTCGTGGAGGCTAAAAAGGTCCAGCTCGCGCCCCAGCTTGCGGTGATCGCGCAGCTTCGCCTCCTCCAGGCGCTTCAGGTGCTGTTTCAGCTCGTCCGGCGTGGCGAAGGCCGTGCCGTAGACGCGGGTCAGCATCTTGTTCTTCTCGCTGCCGCGCCAATAGGCCCCCGCGACGGAGAGCAGCTTGAAGTGGCGCAGCCAAGACGTGTCGGGGACGTGGGGCCCCCGGCACAGGTCCACGTAGTTCCCCTGCCGGTAGAGCGAGACGCCCGGGACATCCAGGTCCGTAATCAGCTCCACCTTGTAGGGGTCGCTGCGGTCCCCGAAGAACCTCAGCGCCTCGTCCCGCCCCATCTCGATCCGCTCGATCCGCTCCGCAGCCCCTGCGAGGCGGCGCATCTCCGCCTCGATGGCGGGCAGGTCCTGCTCCGTGATCACCCCGGCGACGTCCACGTCGTAGTAGAAGCC
>CAJPSE010000110.1 GCA_905373185.1 uncultured Fretibacterium sp. | reverse complement strand
ATTCGATGCCTCCTGGGAGATCGACCTGTTCGGCCGGCTCCGCAGCGGCGCGTCGGCCCGACGCGCCGACTTGGAGGCCCATGTCGCGGGGCTGCAGAACGTCTGGGCCTCCCTGGCTGCCGAGGTCGCCTTGAATTACGTGGACTATCGTGCTCTTCGGGCCCGGATCGCCGTGGCGGAGCGAAATGTCCTGCGCCAGGAGGAGACCCTCCGGCTCGTCGCGTCGCGCCGGGCGGCTGGGTTGAGTGACGAGCTGGCGGAGCAGCAGGCGAGGTACGGGCTGGAGTCAGCCAGGGCAGGAATTCCGCCCCTGAGAGCGGCTCTGGAGGCGCGGAGCAACGCCCTGTCCATTCTCGCGGGGGAGGTCCCCGGCTCCCTTAACGGAATGCTGTCCGATCCGGCTCCGGTCCCCTGCCCGAAGGATGCCTCTCTGGCTGGCATCCCGGCCGAGGCGTTGCGCCAACGTCCCGATATCCGCGAGGCGGAGCGCCGGATGGTGGCACAAAAGGCGAGAAAGAAGGGGGCCGTTGCGGAGCTCGCGCCCCGGCTGCGCCTGTCGGGGTCCGTCGGGCTCGAATCGCTGAGCTCGGGGAATCTCCTTTCGGCCGGTGCCCGGGGTTTTTCGATTGGGCCCTTGCTCCTCTCATGGCCTCTTTTCGATGCGGGGGCCCTGCGCCGGAACGTAAAAGCCCAGGGGGCGAGGGAGGAAGAACTGCTGGCGGTCTACGAGAAGACGGTCCTCAATGCCGTCGCCGAGGTGCGGAATGCCCTTTCGGACTACGGCCAGGAGAGGCAGCGCCGACGTTCTCTGGAGGAGGGGAGCTTGGCGGCCCGCCGTGCCCTGGAATTGGCCGAGGACCGCTATCGACAGGGACTGTCCGACTTCGGAGACGTTCTGGCCGCGCAGGGCGCTCTGTTGTCTCTGGAGGATGGCCTGGAGTCGAACGCTGGATCCCTGACCGCCGCCCTGATTCGCCTCTACAAGGCCCTCGGAGGCGGCTGGGCCCCATTGTCCGAGACCAATGGGGATGGCGGCGCGGGCGCCGATGCTCGGTTGTAGGGCGCGGATTGAACCTGTCGTCCAAAAGAGAACAGGGCACGGCTAGCCTGTGCCGGCCTACGACCGGTATGGTATTCTGCCTGACCTGATTGCCGCGGTGATCGGTCACCCCCGGTGCAGGGTCCGATAGCCTTTCGGCCCTATGCCGTAGGCCCTCTTGAAGAGTCCCGCGAAGTGCCCGGAATTGCCGTATCCCACCCGGGCCGCGACCTCTCCGATCGACAGGTCGGACTCCTGCAGCAGCGCAAGCGCCCGGTTCATACGCAGGTTCTTGAGGTACCCGTAGGGCGTCGTACCGTACTCCTTGCGGAAGGCCAGCAGAAAACGCGAGGCGCTCATGCGGGCGAGGCGGGCCAGCTCCCCGATGCTGGGATATGCGGCCGGGTCCTTTGCCATCGCCGCGACGACCCGTTTCAGCCCCCTGCGGTCCTGCGAGTCCAAGGTCACCGCCAAGTGCGGCGCCTCGGCCCGGCGCTCGAAGTTCAGCGCGATCAGCGACAGAGCCTCCAGAATCTTGCCCTCCATGTAGAGGAGCTTGGCGGCTCCCTCGGCTCGGCAGTCCCGAATCTGCCGGAAGAGGAAGCGCAGCTCCGGCAGGTTGGGGCTGCGGGACAAAAAGTCCACCGCATCTCGGGATTCGTCGTAGTTCTCCCCGTAACGGTCCCTCAGGAACCCGTCAAAGTATTCTCCAGAGACCCGAATCTTGGTGAAGCACGCAGGCACGCCGGCCTCGCAGCGCACGAACACGGTGCGGCTGTCGTTGATGTGGCAGATGATTCCCTGCTCTACCCGCGTGAACCTGCGTCGGCCCACCCGGTAGGAGCTGGAGTCCGTGTCGAAGCAGCCGATCTCGAGGTATTTCTGGGCAATCCTCCAGGTGTGCTCGAAGGTCATCCTGGGGACGAAGTCCGCGGTGAGGACGGCGAACAGGTTGTTGAAGTCGAGGGCCCGCAGGGTCCCCTCGCCGTACCCGGACGCCATGCGATAGACGTGCTCGTATGACGTCGAGCGTTCCGTGTCCGGTATGAATTGCGGCCCTCCCGGCAGCCACAAAAGGTCTTCCCGCGACGGGAAGTCGGAACTCGGATTCCTCTGCATCGTCCTCATTTCCTCCTCCGTTGAAAGTATCACAAAATAACTAATAAACATCATGATATTACAACGACATCATGAAAATTTCAAACTGAATGACTTAAAAATCTGTGTTTGAAAGCGATGTCTCTTTGACTGTCGTAATACGACGCTGGCTTGCCTTTCACGAGGGCCTGGGTTAGAGTTGCAAACGACGAACTTCAAGGTTGAAGGGGGACAAAGGGGTTGAATCAACAGCTTCTGGTTCGAGAGGTAAAACGCCGCAACAGGCTTTCCAACATCATGATCGCGTTCGGGATTCTGATGGACCTGATGCCTCAGGCAGCGGTCGTCCATATGATCGGGAACGCCCTTTCCGGGACGCTTTCCCACGGACTCATCCTGGCCGACGGAGCATTGATGTTTCTGGCCTTCTCCCTGAAAGCCGTCTGTTTCCGCACCGCGACCTGGAAAGCACATGAGGCTGCATACCGCTGTCTCACGGACCTGCGTCTGCGCATCATCGCCCACCTGAAAAAACTGCCTCTGGGTTTCTTCCAGGAACGCAGCACGGGCGACCTCGCCGGGATCATCCAGCACGACGTGGAGCAGGTCGAGGTCTTTCTCGCACATGGGCTGCCGGAGATCATGTCCGCGACGGTGCTGCCCGCTCTCATCTTTCTTGCCATGCTTTTCGTCGAATGGCGGCTGGCGCTCCTGATGATCTCCACCCTGCCGCTGATGGCGCTCACGAAAAAACTGTCCGCGCCGACGTGGGCCAGAAACATCCGGATTTATTCCAACTCCCTCAGAGCCATGCAGGAGACCTTGATGGAATACGTCGCCACGATCCCCGTCATCAAGGCTTTTTCGAAGGAGGAAACCAAGACCCGCAAGGCCCTGGATTCGGCCCAGGACTACGATTATTGGGTAAAACGGTCGATGGCCGGAGCCTCCGTGCCCATGGCCCTCATCGATGTCTTCATGGAGGGAGGGGTGGTTTTGGTGATGATCGCCGGGAGCGCCCTTCTCTCCTCAGGAGCGCTCTCCGTCTCCCGATTCATCCTTGCTGTGATCCTGGGGACGGCCTTCACCGCCTCCATCGCCAAGAGTGCGACCTTCCAGCACTACAATATCGTCTTCAATCAGGCGATGACGAGGATAGGGTCCATACTTGGCCGTGAAGTGCCCCGACAGACCGAAGCCCTTGCCTCTTTTGCGTGCGGGGACATCGTCGTCCGAAACCTGAGTTTTTCCTACCCCGGCAAGGGGCCGGTATTGGAGGGGATTGACCTGACCTTCCCCAAGGGGAGCAAGAACGCGCTGGTCGGGGAATCCGGCTCCGGAAAGACGACCTTGGCTTACCTGCTTATGAGATTTTGGGAGCCGCAGTCCGGGAGCATCACCGTCAACGGGGTGCCCATCTCGGATCTGCAGGAGGCAGGGCTGAACTCCATGATTGCCGTTGTCCAGCAGGAAGCTTTCCTGTTCAACAGGAGCCTGGAGGATAACATCCGAATCGGCAATCCGGACGCCACGCGGGACGAAATCGTCGCCGCGGCGAAAAAGGCCCGCATCCACGATTTCATCATGAGCCTTCCCGATGGCTATGCCACGCCCGTCGGTGAGGCGGGCATCAAGCTCTCCGGGGGGGAGAGACAGCGCATCGCCCTGGCCAGGACAATCCTGAAGGACGCCCCCATCCTGATCCTGGATGAGGCGACGGCCGCCGTCGACGCCGAAAACGAAACGCTCATCCAGGAGGCTCTGGAGGAGTCGAGCCGGGACAAGACCGTCATCACGATCGCCCACCACCTGTACACGATCCGCGATGCCGACCAGATTGTTGTGATGGACGGGGGGAAAGTCGTCGGCAAGGGGACCCACGAGATGCTCTCGGACGACTGTCCGCTCTACCGAAGGATGCTGCGGGAGCAGGAGAGGGTGGACAGCTGGGAGATAAGGGAGGCAGTCCGTTGATTACGGAAATTTTAGGTCTGCTCACACCCGGAGGAAGGCGTTTCCTCGTTTTCAGCATCGCTGGATTCGTGCTCTACGCTCTGACGGGTGTCGCCATGTCTCTGCTTGTGCTGAAGATCCTTCTTGATGTCACCGGGGGATCCGCCTCGGGGCTCCCGACCCTCTGGGGACTGTTGTTTCTCTGCCTGCTGGTCAAGGGGGGAGCGAACATCCTGGCCGACCTGCAGAAGCACTACGCGGGTTTCGACGTCGTCCTCCAGCTCCGCAGGAGGATCGTCCGACGGTTGAAGACCTTCTCGCTGGGATTCTACACGAACGAGCGTCTTGGGGAGATCGGCGTCATCATTCATAAGGACGTGGACAATATGGAGATGGTGGTCGGTCACATATGGACTCGGATGGTGGCGGATTTCATCGTGTCGATCCTGCTGATCGTCCCCCTGTTTCTCCTCGATCCCATCATGGGAGCTCTGATGCTGTCCACTCTGCCTGCGGCGCTCCTGCTCCTGGGGACGGAACTCGGAAAGGGACGGCGGATCGAGGAGGAAAATGGAGACCTCCTGGCCAACATGGTCAGCCTGTTCGTCGAGTACGTCAAGGGTATTCCCCTGTTGAGGGCTTTTTCCGGGAACAGGTTTCTCGACGATGAACTGGCCGAGTCTGCCCGCGGGGTCGGACTGTGCAGCGAGCGCGCGTCGAGGTACCGGGCCGGTATGCTGGCGCGGTACGCCTTCCTGTTGGACATGGCCTTTCTCGTAATGGCAATTGGAGGGATCGTCCGGGTTTGGACGGGAGCTTTGCCGGTCCTCTCCTACCTGATCTTTGTCCTCGTTGGGCGGGAGTTCTATAAGCCCTTCGGCGCGATGGAAACGCACTGGCTGAACTACCTCAAGGTTACGGACAGCTACGCCCGGATCAAGAGTTTGCTTGACGCCCCTGTGGTGAAGGAGCCCGTTCGGCCTCGGACGCCCCGCTGTTTCGACGTCTCCTTCGACCACGTGTCCTTTTCCTATGAGAGGGACGGGTTTGCCATGCGGGATATCTCCTTTACCGTCCCCGAGCGCACGATGACGGCGCTGGTCGGAGAATCCGGCTCCGGAAAGACGACCGCCATCCACCTGCTGCTGCGTTTTTGGGATGTGGCGGCAGGCGCCATACGGATCGGGGGCGTCGATATCCGGGACATGAGCTACGACGAACTTCTGGGCTCCGTCAGCATCGTCATGCAGAACGTACAACTTTTCGCGGACAGCATCGAGGGAAACATCCGCATCGGCAAGGACGGGGCAACCAGGGACGAGGTCATCGAGGCTGCCAGAAGAGCGCGCATCCACGATTTCATCATGAGCCTTCCCGAGGGCTACGCCACGCCTGTCGGAGAGAACGGCGTGGGGCTTTCGGGGGGGCAGAAGCAACGTATCTCCATCGCCAGGGCTTTTTTGAAGGATGCCCCGATCCTGCTTCTGGACGAGATGACCAGCAATGTGGATCCCATCAACGAGGCTCTGATCCAGGAGGCCGTCTCCGAGCTTGCCGTGGACAGGACCGTCCTCGTCGTCGCCCATCATCTGAGCACCGTTCGCTCCGCAGATCAAATCCTGGCGTTTCGCGGAGGTTCCATCGTCCAGGCTGGAACTCATGAGAGTCTACTGGAGGATGCGGATGGATACTACTCCGCGCTGTGGCGGAAGGCTGAAATAAGAAAGTAAGGAAAACCTGAAAATGGACAAAAACGAGAGAATGCGTCTGATGGGGGAGGGTAACGTCACCGTGGCCCTGCTCCGGCTCGGGATGCCGATGGTCGTCAGCATGCTGGTGACGGCCCTGTACAACCTGGTGGATACCTACTTCGTATCGGGGCTGGGCACCGTCTCCGTCGCCGCGGTCTCCGTGGCGTTTCCGTTCTCCCTGTTCTTCGTGGGGCTGGGGCTGACC
>CAJPSE010000109.1 GCA_905373185.1 uncultured Fretibacterium sp. | reverse complement strand
CATCGACATCGCGACGGCCTCCAGGGACCAGGTGGGGGGCATCCAGATCATGCCGCTGATCCACGCCCTCACCTCCCACGAGATGGCCAACGCCTGGAAGTTGACCCAGTGGATGATCCTGGCCCCGCTGCCGGGCCGAGAGCTTGCGGGGAACCCGCCGCTCTTCAAAAACGCCTTCGTCCCCGGAACGCAGCTCAAGGACCGGCTGGAGGACCTGTGGAGCACCTACGGGCGCAGGCCCCTGGCCCTCTGCCGCCTGGACGGCGGCCCATGGACCCGCCTCCCGGACGTCTCCGGGCGCGTGGACGACGCGCTCCTGAACGTGACGCACCTCCGCATCTACTTTCCCTTCTGGGACGAGCCTCTGAAGCCGTAGGGTTGCGGTCGGCTGCCCCAACCGCGGAGCCCGTCGGGCCCATGAAGGCGTCCGTTTAACGAACCGTCTTCTCGAACACCCGCACGTCCGACGAGGTCCCGTCCTTGAAGAGCAGCCGCGCGGAGACGCAGGCGATGGTGTCCTCCTCACTCGTCAATAATTCATAGATGCCCTGCTCCCTGAGCTTCAGGATCTCTTCCATGGTCATCTCCGTGTCCGGCGTTCTGGTGTTGACGCCGTAAACGATCCCCAGGACGGCGTCCAGGGCTTCGTCGCTGAAAAGGCCGGGGTCGATCGTGACGAAGGTCGTTCCCTCTCCCTCCCGTTGCGGCTCCGCCAGGCGATAGACCGAGAGCCATTCGTCTATGAAGTGGAGGGCCCAGTCCTTGCCGTTCTCGAAACGCACCGCGTCCAGGTCGAAGCTAAAGGGGTATGGTCCTCGTTCGACGCCGTCAGTTCCAAGGTATTGGACATCCAGTTCGACGACACCCTTCGATCGGCCGGTGTCGATGGTCATGTCGGGGTACTGTGCCCCAGTGGTCGGGTTGACCTCCCTCATGAATCCTGTGGATCGGTACTCCACGTCCGGGCTGATTCGGTAAGAATACTGCAGGATATGGCGAGCATCGGCGTCCGTGTCGATGGTGAACCGCACGATGCCTTTGTCCAGGATACTGGGGTTGAGCGTCAGGTTGGCCCTGCGCTCCACATTCCGTATCCGCAGGACGCCTTCGGGCGTGCGGAGCGAGCCTTCCCCGGAGAGCAGCCCCACGGTCCAGAGCAGGCAGAAGAGCAGCGCGCCGGCCCCAAGGCTTGCGACGTGCGCGGGGTTGAATTTCCCACGGCGAAGGAGCGAGATGCAGAGAAAAAAGACCAGAACGGCGACGGCAGGCAGCCAGAGAAACAGGACGGGCCAGCGGCGCGAGAGCTCATAGCCAAGCGCGAACGACACGGTGAACAGCGCCCCCGTCCGCAGGGTCAGGACCCTGGAGAGGATCAGTCGCAGGGCTTCCTTGAAACCCATCGGCGGGATCTCCGGCAGCCCTGCGGGGTCGCTTTCCTCCCAAAAACGTTCCGGTGCGACGCAGACGGCATTTTTGAGGTAACTCCAGTAGCGGCGGACCTCCCCCGCCTCGGCCTCGCTCCGGGGCCTTCCCCGGCGCGGTTTGATGAAGCGTCGCAGATAATCTTCCTCGTAATAATCGACGATCAGGTCAAAGATCTCCTGTCGGTAGGCGTAAAGCGGCGCGGACGCGCTTCGGCCAAAATCCCTGCGGAGCACGGACAGCCGTGCGCGCCACCCCTCGTCCGCCGTCATTTTGGCGAGAACCCGCGACACCGCCGACCGGTCCCGGTTCAGCAGGATGGCGATGTCCGCGGGACCCCAGTACAGGCCGTCCTCATCGTTCCAGACCAGGTGGCTGAGCTGTGGCGACCGATTCGCGTACCGCTCGCGCAGGTACTCCTGCCGTGCCAGCTCCGATCCTTTAAAACGACGGTAATCGGCGGCATAGTCACCCAGCAGGGCACGGATTGTTTTCCTTTCCGCCTGAAATTCCAAAAATTTTGCGGACAGCCGCGCCATCGTGTCGTCCGTAAGGTTGAACTTCGGCAAGGACCTCGCGCCTCCATTCCAGGATTTTCGCCTGTAGACGCCGATGTCGTCAGGCTCGATCAGATGCACTGGACAGCTCCCGGTTCAGAGCCTATATTACCAGAAGAGTTGGCGACAAGCGATACAAGCGATAAAAGAATGGTGGGATAGCGATGCGCAAGTGCCTTCTGTTTCCCGATGCCACGGAACGGTCTCGGCTGGCCCCGTTCTGCCCGGGGCAACGGGGCATCGTGTTTATGGGGTTGAGGGACGAAGACGTCCCCCGCTTTATCGTGGACGCCGTCATGGAACTGAAGGAGAAGGGCATCGTGGGCGAGACAGCGCCCTGTGCGCTCTTTGCACGGTCGTTTTTGGCAGGATCAGGGGAATCCAGGGGGAAGGATTTGGTGCTCCTGCTGAAGCGGACATGCCGCGATGTCCTTTGTCGTCTGGAACGCTGGGTCGAGGAACAAAACAACCGAACGGTGATGAGCCTGGCGGACTATCTGACGGCATCGGCATCCGATCGGAAAAAGGGGCCCTGAGAGAGCCCGAAGCTCCTTTTCTCAGCGGGCCCGGACAATGGCCAGAATGACGGAGGCCAGGATTTTAAGGGTGCCTTCGTCCAACTCCGCGCCTCCGCCGGAGTTGCGGAGCCACGCCTCCAAATCCGGGTTGCTCCGGGCCAACCCATGGAAGAAGGCGTTCCACACGGCCTTGTCCTTGGCCGCTGCAGCCTGAGCGTAGACCTCGTCAACGGACGGTGGAAGGGCTGGAGATGGGGACGAGGCGTCCTGGCCCGTTCCCTCGTGGGGGAAACAGGTCCACGTTCCATTCGTGTCCAACACCATCCAGCAGTTCAGGGCCGAGGCCAGTTTCTCCAGGAAGCGGCCGTCGGGCGTGCGCTCGCCGCGCTCCCAGCGAATCAGCGTGAAGGTGGATACGCCCACCGCATCGGCAAGCCTTGCCTGAGTCAGGCCCCTGTCCTGCCGCATCCGCTTGATGGCCTTATGCAGTTCCATCTCCGTAAGCCTTTCCATCCTCACCACTCCATTGTCGGCGTTTCCCTCTATGGTGTGGATAAAAGGCGTTTTAAGCAAGAATTGATTTGGATAGGTAAATAGTATCCCAAAGTTGATTTTTATTGATATAATCGATTAAGAGCAAGGTTGTCTTCTGCTATTGTTTAGAACATATCTTTGTTAAGGGGGAGAAGTACTCATGTACAGGGAAAAAGGATTGCACCTGTTGATCTGCTTTTTTGTATTACTTTCGATGTTCTTTCTTTCTCGAACTGCCTCTGCTTTGACCGATGATGAAGCTCGCACTTTTGCACAGCAAGCACGCGAGCAGGCGTTACGGGCGGCGCACAAGCAGGATATGGAGCTGGCGTCCATGTATTTTATCAATGCACTTTCTTTTATGCCTGGGAATATCGATATCATCATGGATTACGCGACGATGATACTCAAATGGGCAAAAAAAGCTCCGGTATTTCCAGCAGAGAGCTTGGACGCATTGGATTCCTTTTTGAGCGCACAGGTGATGACCGTAAAACCGAATGATCTGCCACAAATTGTGAAACTGAAAGAAAAAATATCTCTAGCTCGGGAAGAATCTCTCGAAAAAAATTTTCCAAAATTGGATGACCGGCCTGATACTGAAGTTATGGAAAAAGTTGCAGAGCGTAAGGAAGATGCGAAAAACTCCCCAAACCTGAAAGAGTACCTCAACATTCTGCAGGATGCCAATAGCCTGTTGGAGGAACACGGTTTGGACGACCAGGATATCTCGGACAGCCTGCAGACAGGGATAATGATGAGTTCCGGGATGGAGCAGATTGAAGAGCTGCTCTCTCGCAGTTCGTCTCAGAGCCTTGCTCCTCTGCAGATGTACTATCTGCAGCTTGCCGAAACGTCCTTACAGCAGCTGGTAGCCTTGAGCCTCAATTTACCGCAGGGCGTCACTCAAGAAGTCCTCCAGATTAAGGAAAAGCTCGACAAACGGATTCAGGACGCTGCAGAGGAACGCTCCAAAGCTGCAATGGAAGTCATTAAGAACTCCTATGCAAAATTAAAGGAATCTAATAATGGGCATACATTTCAGGAGAAGATCAATGGGATCAATATTTTCATGCGCGACGTCACGTTGCAGTCTCAAAATATCTCTTCACCTCAAGTGAGTGATGAACTGAGTAAACTTTTGGAGACAGTACAGCAGCAATTGTCGGATTACCGTGCAAAACAGATGCATCGGTATAACGAGTGGGCGATGGAACAGATGAAAAAGGCACTCAAAACTTCATGGATTGAAGAACTTTCCTACGTTGATACGAGGCTTCTGGATTTTGGAGCGCAACAGTGCCTCAACAGGGTATGGGGAGAGCTGTATTTCAAGCTGGACAACACTGAGAAAAGCGATATTGAAAAAGCCATGGTATTTAAAGAAAAACGTAAGCTGGAAGATTTTTAGGGGGGCCCTCATGAAAAAGATAAGGTGGATAGCCGCTTGCGTTCTGATAACTTTTTTGCCTCATGCGGTATTTGCCGGGAGCGTTCCGTACATCCCGGCCACGGTTTCGCCATTCGCAACGGCGCTGACCGTCGCAACGGAGACACCGGCAATGCTTTATGCCTCCCGGCTCTCCTCATCGTCCCGTAACTTCACGGGAAATGTTACTGAAAATATGATGAGATTTTTTTTCAACAACACAACGGATTCAGGCAAAGTTTGGTACCCGCTTGACCCAGGAGCGATACAGGTCAAACCGGGGGGAGCGATAGCCCTGTTGGACCCATCGAAATCGGGAAGAGCCGGTTTTGATGGCCTGTATGTTCAATTTGATAAGCGAGGGAACCCCTCTGGAGCTATGGTGACGGAGAGCAAATTCGGCAATTCTCGGTTGGGATATACCAAGCATGGCGGTAAACAGATGAGTGATAAATGGATCAGGCACCGTGCTGGCATGACTGCTAAGCATTACGACAGAATGTCTTCTTTGTTGAAAGCGGGTAGAATAAAGCCTATTTCCAGAAGTTCCCTTGTTCCCTCATCGACCTCCAAGGAAATAACGGTGGTCCCCCTGCCCAAGGGGCAAAAAGTCCTTATCTGGTATGAGAAAGGGTTGGGGGGATATGTCTACTACTCCGATAAGCCAGTTGATGTCCAGGTGCTGGCCAAACAAGTTAATAAAAGTGGGCAGTATATGGAGGGCGTTGCCAAAGGGAAAATAGAACCCCGAAAGGTATTGTGGCGGCTCCGCGTGGAAAAAAATTCTTTTGTTGTGACCAGTGAACATCTGGATGCCAAGGGGAACACGATTCCGGGAACGGTGAAACGGATTGATGTGCTGTCCAAACCCTATGCTGAATTGTCTCCCTCACATAAAGCGCTGGTAGATGAAGCAGTAACCAGCGCTATTAGAGAACAATACGGGAATTCATTCAAACGTGAAATTGCTATGCGAGATTACAAAACCGCTAAAGAACAGAACAGGGTTGGGGCATTTTTAAAAAAACATAATCTTGAGCAACCACGCTGGCCCTGGCGTTTGGCGGGAAAGATTGCCCTTAAAGCGGGGGCTTGGGGGGCGATAATGGGTTTGGGGTTCCATGTCCTGAACCGTTTGTTTTCGGGGGAAGCTGTTAACTTCCATCAGATGACAAAAGAAATAACCTTGAGTGCCGTCAGCGCTGCAGGCGGTGCCTTGGCAGGAGCGGGAATTTCCTATTTTGTCGAAAAACAAATGCTCACATCCTCTCAATCCCTGCTTGCAACCATGAATCCACGATGGCTGAAGAGCTCGAGGTTATTGGGAGGTTTGGGTGGAGGAATCATTGCAACCCTGATCTTCTCCTATGGATATGCCCTGCTCAATGGAGGGCGTATAGAGGATGGAAACAGGATGTTCCTGACGGGAATAGCTTCCGGTTTAGTCAGTTCTATTGCGGGCTATGCTGCGGGTTGTGCCATTTTACAAACGGCAGTGCTTGTAGGGACGGCCAGTACGGGAACAGCGATTTCGGCCTTATCGGGTGCTGCCGCAACGAATGCTGCGCTGGCATGGCTTGGGGGAGGGGCCATCTCTGCAGGAGGATGGGGTG
>CAJPSE010000108.1 GCA_905373185.1 uncultured Fretibacterium sp. | reverse complement strand
TCGTTGGCGTTGATGTGGACCAGGAGCCGCCCCGCCCCGGCGGTCGCCCCCACCACGGGGTCGGAGGCCGCCACGAGGTAAGGGACGTCCGGCCATTGAATCACCGCCGCATCCTCCCCGAGCCCGGCCCCAACCACGACATCGGGCCGCTCCGCCCCGGAGTAGCGGAGCACCCCCTGCAGGAGCAGCTCGGGAGGCAGTTTACCCAGTATTTTCTTCTCGTCTTTCCTCTGCATGAAGTTCTCCCCCTCCATTCTCACACGGAGTATATCGCAGGACATCCGATACAGGACAAGAAACACGGCAAAGGCACTATGAACACCCAAGACCGCGGCCAAAGGCCGCGGTCTTGGGGAGACGGCGCCTTCCGTCGGGAGGGGTCAGGACAGAAGCGTCAGCATGACCCCCGCCGCGACGGCCGTGCCGATGACCCCGGCGACGTTGGGGCCCATAGCGTGCATCAGGAGGTAATTGCCCGGGTTCTCGGACTGAGCGACACGCTGGACCACACGGGCCGCCATCGGCACGGCGGACACCCCCGCCGAGCCGATCATCGGGTTGACGCGGCCATTCGTGAGCACCTTCATGATCTGGCCGAAGATCACGCCGCCGACGGTGCTGAAGATGAACGCCAGGAGCCCCAGGAGGATGATGACCAGCGTGCGCGTCTGGAGGAAGTACTGGGCCTCCATCGTCGCCCCGACGGCGAGCCCCAGGAAGATCGTGGTGATGTTCAGGATCTCGTTCTGAGCCGCCAGGCTCAGACGGTCGGTGGCCCCGCACTCCCGCAACAGGTTGCCGAACATCAGCATGCCCACCAGGGGGACGGAGGCCGGAAGGATCAGCCCCGTCACGATGGTGCAGATGATCGGGAAGAGGATCTTCTCACGTCTGCTGACGGGACGGAGCTGCCCCATGCGGATGGCCCTGTCCTTCTTCGTGGTCAGCAGCTTGATAATAGGAGGCTGGATGAGGGGCACCAGGGACATGTAGCTATAAGCGGCCACGGCGATGGCCCCGAGAATAGCCTGCTGCCCCAGTTTCATCGTCAGATAGATGCTCGTGGGGCCGTCGGCCCCGCCGATGATCGCGATGCTGGCCGCCTGCTTAATGTTGAAGCCAATGTCCAGGCCAAATTGAGCTGCAATGGGCCCCACCCAGTTGGCGCCGATGAAGGCGACGAAGACCCCGAACTGGGCGGCGGCACCAAGGAGGAAGGTCACGGGGTTGGCTAGGAGCGGCCCGAAGTCCGTCAGCGCCCCGATCCCCAGGAAGATGATGATGGGATAGATCTCGTGCTGGGCGCCGAAGTAGACGTAGCGCAGGAAGCCCACGGACCCCTCGGCATCGGACATGATCCCGGAGAGGGGCAGGTTAACCAGAAGACATCCGAACGCGATGGGCACCAGCAGCAGGGGCTCGAACCCCCTGCCGATGGCCAGGTAAAGAAGGACCAGGGCGACGAGCAACATGACCACGTTGCCGGTCCCCATGGACGAGAACAACACGGAAAAGCCCGAGTTGTTCACCAGGTCGCGTAACGCCGTGACATACACTTCCATGACTGCGCTGTCCCTCCCAGATATTCCCGCCGTCAGGCGGCGGGGAAAAATTCCGTTTCCGGATAGCCCGCACTCTCGTCCGCCCTTGGGCAAGGCCACGACCGCTCGAGGACGAACAGAGCCGGACGGCCGCGGATCGGGCTCGGGCGGATCGGGCTCGGATTGTGTCTCGATTTCGGACTCGAGCCCCCGATTCAAGCGTTCTTCATTCTAGCATACCGGGAAAAAGAACGGGCCTCCCTACCGGACTTTCCCCTGTTTCGCGGCTGTTCTGTGCTAAAATGATTTGATTTAAATGACTCTTTTGGATATAGGCATGGCCTATCGAACTTTGCAGGGACGGGGTGTCTGATTATGAACAGGAACAGGGAGCTTCCCAAGGGCTATTCGCCCGACGCGATGGAGGAGAAATGGTACGCGGCCTGGATGCAGAGGGGGCTGTTCGACGCGGAGGTCGATCCCTCGCGCCCGGCGTTCTCGATCGTCATCCCCCCTCCCAACGTCACGGGGTCCCTTCACATGGGGCATGCCTTCAACAACACGTTCCAGGATATCCTCTGCCGCGCCCGGCGGATGCAGGGCTTCAACGTCCTCTGGCTTCCGGGAACGGACCACGCGGGCATCGCCACCCAGAACGTCGTCGAGAAGAGCCTGACCGCAAAGGGGCTGAGCCGCCATGATCTGGGGCGCGAGGCGTTCGTCGAGAAGGTCTGGGAGTGGAAGAAAATTTATGGCGACCGCATCATCGCCCAGATGAAGCGTCTGGGCAACTCCTGCGACTGGAGGCGGGAGCGCTTCACCTTCGACGATGGGCTCTCGCGCGCCGTGCGTTCCGTGTTCGTGCGCCTCTACAAGAAGGACTTGATCTACAGGGGCAAGTACATCATCAACTGGTGCTCGCGCTGCCACACGGCCCTCTCCGACCTGGAGGTGGAGTACGACGAGAAGCCGGGCAACTTCTACTACGTCCGCTATCCGTTCGTCGACGGGTCGGGGGAGATCGTCGTGGCGACGACGCGCCCGGAGACGATCATCGGGGACGTGGCCATCGCCGTCCACCCGAGGTCGGAGCAGTACCGCAGCCTGATCGGCAAGCGGGTGCGCGTGCCCCTGACGGACCGGGACATCCCGGTAATCGAGGATAACATGGTGGACCCCGAGTTCGGGACGGGATGCGTTAAGATCACGCCCGCGCACGACCCCAACGACTTCCTGGTGGGGCTGCGCCACGACCTGCCGCAGCTCCAGGTCATCGACTCCGAGGGCATCATGAACGAGAACGCCGGCAAATACCGGGGGATGACGATCGAGGAGGCCCGCGGGGCCGCGGCCCGGGACCTCGAGGCGCAGGGCCTCCTGGTCCGCACCGAGGCGATCTCGCACTCCGTGGGACACTGCCAGCGGTGCAGCACGACCGTCGAGCCGTACCTGTCCGAGCAGTGGTTCGTCCGGGCCAGGCCCCTGGCCGAGCGGGGCGTCCAGGCCGTGAAGGACGGACGCATCGCCTGGATCCCCGAGCAGTGGGAGAAGACCTACTTCCAGTGGATGGAGAACATCCGGGACTGGTGCATCTCGCGCCAGCTCTGGTGGGGGCACCGCATCCCGGCCTGGACCTGTTCCGACTGCGGGCACGTCACCGTGGCCGAGACGGACCCGACAGCCTGCGAGGGGTGCGGGGGGACGCACATCATCCAGGACGAGGATGTCCTGGACACCTGGTTCAGCAGCGCGCTCTGGCCCTTCTCCACGATGGGCTGGCCGGACGAGACACCGGAGCTCAAATACTTCTACCCGACCTCGCTGATGGTCACGGGGTTCGACATCATCTTCTTCTGGGTGGCCCGGATGATCATGATGGGGCTCGAGTTCATGGACGAGGTGCCCTTCAAGGACGTCTACATCCACTCCCTGATCCGCGACGAGCACGGACAGAAGATGAGCAAGTCCAAGGGCAACGTCATCGACCCGCTGGACATGATCGACAAGTACGGCGCCGACGCGCTGCGCATGGCCCTCGCGGCCCTCTCCACCCAGGGTCGGGACATCCTGCTCTCCTCCGGAAAGATCGAGACCTACCGCCTCTTCATGAACAAGCTCTGGAACGCCGCCCGCTTCGCCCTCATGAACCTGGACGACGACCGGCAGGCCATCGACCCCGACCAGCTCCGCCTCCAGGACCAGTGGATTCTGGCCCGGACCCAGGAGATGGCGGAGAGGATCACGCGCATGATCGACGAGTACGACATCGGCTCGGCCGCCCGGGCCCTCTACGACTTCGTCTGGGGCGACGTCTGCGACTGGTACCTGGAGATGTCCAAGCCCGCCCTGAAGGGGGACGAGGGCGAGGCACGGCGCCGGACGGCGCAGGGCGTCCTGGAGGAGGTCTTCCACACGACCCTCCCCCTGCTCCATCCCTTCATCCCCTTCGTGACGGAGGAGCTCTGGGGAGCTTTTGGTTACGGTTACGGCTGCGACGAGTCCTCCATCATGCGAACGGCCTGGCCCAGGCCGCGCGAGGAGTTCCGGTTCGACGTGGCCGAGGCCATGCGCACGGTCCAGGAGACGGTGCGCGTCCTGCGCAACCTCAGGGCCGAGGCCCGCGTCGCTCCCCAGCAATGGATGAACCATGCGGCGGTCCGAGTGGACGACGACAGGATGAAGCGGACGCTCCAGGACTCCCTGCCGCAGATATCCGGCCTCTGCCGCGTCAGGGAGATCGCTATTCTGCCGATGTCCGCCCCACGTCCCGCCACGTCGCTCTCCTCGGTGGTGGGAGCGGCGGAGGTCAGCCTTCCCGTAGGCGATGTGCTGGACGTGGCCGCGGAGATAGCCCGGCTGGGACAGGAGGTCGCCGCCATAGAGAAGACGGTGGCCTCGAGCCAGGCGCGCCTGGACAAGCCCGACTTCGTCGCCCGGGCTCCGCAGGAGGTCGTCGAAAAGGAGCGGGCCCGCGTCGCCGAGGGAACTGCACAGATCGCCAGGCTGAGGGAGAACCTGGAGAGCCTGAGCCGATAGGCCCGGCCAAGACGGGCCATAAATTCAACCAATAGACCCATAACTGTGCGGAGGGAGCTTTTGCGGCCCTCCGTTAAAAAATCAAGGAGGTTTTTCAGGGTGATCGACATCAAAGTCTATGACGGCTCCGCGGAGGAATGGAAGGGCGGCGCTCTGGTACTGCCGCTTCGCGAGGAGGATTGTGCGGAGGGATCGGCGCTGCCCCTCGGGGACCTCGTCAGGGAGCTGGGGGAACGCAAGGACTTCAAGGGAAAGAAGGGATCCCTGCTGAGGGTTCCGCTCTTTGGGAGGGAGATTCGGAACCTCTACCTCGCGGGGCTGGGCAAGGGCAAGGAGTGCGGTTCCGCGCTGGTCCGCGACATGCTGGCCTACGCGCTGCGCACGGCGGGACGCCAGCACAACGAGACGGCGCTCGTCGCCCTCGCCCATCTGAGTGAGGGCGAATCGGGGCCCTTCGAGAGGGACGGGCTCGCCCGTTCCGTCATATTGTCCGAGGCCGCGGGGCTCTGCGGCTACACCTTCGACAGGTACAAGAAGAAGGACGAGGACAACGATAAAGGGTTCAGCCTCAGGGAGGTCGCCGTCACGGACCTCTCCGCCGGGGAGTCCGCGGAGGGGCTGAAGTTCGCCGCCGCTCAAATAGCGACGCGCGAGCTGGCCAACGAGCCCGGCAACGTCATCAATCCGCCCGTCCTGGCGAGGCGGGCCGAGGAGCTTGCCGTGGAGGCGGGGCTGGACTGCGAGATATGGGACGAAAAGCGCCTGGAGGAGGAGCGGATGGGCGCATTGCTGGCAGTAGGACGCGGCTCGGCGACCCCTCCCCGCCTGATCCATCTCTCCTACGTCCCCAAAAAGGCAAAAAGGAAGATCGTCTTCGTCGGGAAGGGGCTCACCTTCGACAGCGGCGGCCTGGACATCAAGCCGGCGGATTACATGACGACCATGAAGGGCGACAAGTCCGGGGGATGCAACGTCCTGGGCATCATGAAGGGCGTCGCGGCGCTGGCCCCGGAGGTCGAGGTACACGGCATCGTGGCGGCGGCGGAGAATATGCCGTCGGGCACGGCATACCGCCCGGACGACATCATCAGGGCCCGAAACGGCAAGACGATCGAGATAGACAACACCGACGCGGAGGGGCGTCTGGCCCTGGCCGACGCGCTCTGCCTGGCCAGCGAGATGAAGCCGGACGCGATCATCGACATGGCGACCCTCACGGGAGCCTGCGTCGTCGCATTGGGCAAATGGACCGCGGGGCTCTTCTCCCGCGACGACGCCCTCGCCGAATCCCTACTGGCCTCGGCACGGCGCCGCGGCGAACGCTTCTGGCGCCTGCCCGCGGAGGACGAGAAGATCGAGGAGGCGACGAGGTCCCCCTTCGCGGACCTGATCAACTCCGGAGGACGCTACGGCGGTGCGACCTTCGCGACGATCTTCCTGTCGAACTTCGTCGATAAGGACATTCCCTGGGCGCACCTGGACATCGCCGGGGTCGAC
>CAJPSE010000107.1 GCA_905373185.1 uncultured Fretibacterium sp. | reverse complement strand
GCCCTGCCCGCCCCTGTCGGAGGGGTGGACGAGGATGCGATGAAGGGATACGAGTCGGACCTCTACACGCTGCCCGTGAACATGGCCGGGCTGCCCGGGCTGTCCTTCTTCACGGGGTATTCGCCCTCGGGGCTGCCCGTAGGCCTGCAGCTCGTCGGACCCCGATGGAGCGACGGCCGCCTCCTGAACGTGGGCTTGACCCTGGAGGCCATGCTGGGATCGCCCCGAATCGCGAAGGGAGGTCTTTGATTATGTCCGAGGAGAGGGAGAAAATGGACAAGGAACTGACCTTCACGCCCGTCATCGGGATCGAGATTCACATCCAGCTCAAGACGGACACCAAGATTTTCTGCGGCTGCTCCACGGACATGGGCGGGGAGCCGAACACGCATATCTGCCCCGTCTGCATGGGGCTGCCCGGCGCGCTTCCCGTCCTCAACGAGAAGGTCGTCGAGCAGGGGCTGCTTGCGGGCATGGCCCTGAACTGCTCCGTGCAACCGGCTTCCCTGTTCTTCCGCAAGTCCTATTTCTATCCGGACCTGCCGAAGGGGTACCAGACCAGCCAGTGTGACCTCCCGATCGTCGCGGACGGCTACATCGAGGTTCACGACGACGAGGGAAGGCTCAAGAAGATCCGGGTCCACCATCTGCATCTCGAGGAGGATGTCGGGAAGCTCCATCACAGCGCCTCGGACGGCCGACTGGAGGGGGCGGAGACCTCCTACGTCGACTACAACCGGTCCGGGCTCCCCTTGGCGGAGATCGTGTCGGAGCCGGACGTCTCGTCGGCCCGGGAGGCGGTGGAGTACGTGACGACGCTGAGGCGCCGCGTGCGCTACGCCGGGGCCTCCGACGTGGACCTGGAGAAGGGGATGATGCGCTTCGACGCCAACGTCTCCATGAAGTGCTCGGACGGCCGGTGGGGCCGTAAGGTCGAGGTCAAGAACATGAACTCGTTTCGGGCGCTGGAGCGCGCGATAGAGTACGAGATCAAGCGCCAGAGGAAGATCATGATGCAGGGCGGGGAGGTGCTGCCCGAGACCCGCCACTGGAACGACGCCAAGGGTGTGACGACGGGGTCGAGGCTCAAGGAGTTCTACCGCAAGTTCATCGTCGACCCCGACCTTCCGCCCCTGCACGTCTCGAAGGAATGGGAGGAACGGGTGCGCGCCCTGATGCCGGAGATGCCCGACGTGAAGGCCGAACGCTACGTGCGGGAGATGAAGCTCTCCGAGGACGCCGCCCAGGTCCTGACCGAATCGCGCGATATGGCCGAGTACTTCGAGGCCTGTGTCGCCGCCGGGGCGGCCCCCCAGCGTGCGGCGAACTGGGTCCGCACGGAGGTCCTGCGCGTGCTCAACGACCGGCAGATTTCGCTCTCGGAGCTCTCCGTCCGTCCCGAGGCGCTCGCCGAGCTCGTCGGACGTGTCGATGCCGGCCGCCTGTCGACCACTCAGGCCAAGGCCGTGTTCGACAGGATGGTCGAGTCGAGCCTGGTGCTGGACGAGGCGGTGAAGGCCTGCGGCGTGACGGAGGGCGGCGTTGCCGGGGACGCCCTGTCCGGGACGATCCGAAGCGTCCTGGAGGCCAACGCCGACGTCGTGGCGGAGATAAGGTCCGGAGGGGACCCCAAGGGCAAGAAGATAAAGTTCCTGCAAGGACTCGTGATGAAGGAGACGAAGGGCCAGGCCCGTCCGCCCGAGGTGGCGGCGGCGCTCGAGTCTGCCCTTCGCTGCGATCCGAAATGACGTTTTCCCGTCCTTTCCTCCGAATCGTTCGCGAGGAACAGGGCGGGTTTTCAGTATTCGGGTCTTCCTGCTTTGTTTTTCCGCGTCCGCGTACGATGATGGCGGCGAAAGCACTGCGAGGAGTTTGCGGTCGGGCAATTTTTGGGGCAATCTTTTAGAGGAGGGTATTGGAGGATGGGAGCACGTCAACCTGAGAACACGAGAAGTTTTGCGCTTGTCGCCCACGGCGGGGCTGGAAAGACCACCCTGGCCGAGGCCATGCTTTTCTGCAACGGGCAGATCGGGCGCATGGGCAGGACGGATGCGGGCAACACCGTCAGCGACTTTCAGACCGAGGAGCAGAAACGGCAGATCTCTATTGGCACCTCCCTCCTCACGATGGAGCGGGGGGGAAAGACTTTGTTTGCCCTGGATGCCCCCGGTTTTGCGGACTTCGCGGGAGAGATGAGCGCCGCCATCCGCGTCTCGGACGCGTCGCTGCTGCTGGTCAGCGCCGTGGGCGGGGTGGAGGTCCAAACCGGCCGCGCCTGGGAGTACGCCTCGGATAACCATAAGCCCGTCGTCTTCTGCATCTCGAAGATGGACCGCGAGAACGCCGACTTCGACAAGGTGCTGGCGGACATACGGGAGCAGTTCTCGGAAAACGCGCTCCCCGTGTTCCTGCCCATCGGATCGGCGGAGCATTTCAAGGGAATCGTAGACGTCCTCAGGGGGAAGTCCTATACCTACGCTGCGGACGGCAGCGGAAAGTTCACGGAGGGCGACGTCCCCGCAGACATGGCGGATGCGGCGGCATCGGCAAAGGAAGCCCTGGTGGAGGCGGCGGTAGAGATGGACGACGCCCTGATGGAGCGTTATCTCGAGGGAGAATCCGTCTCCGACGCCGACCTTGCCCGGACGCTCCGCGCGGCCATCGTCGCCAGGCGCGTCATGCCGGTACTGGCGGGGTCCGCAGCCTTGAACATCGGCGTCCATCAGCTTCTGGATTTCATCGTCGATTATTTCCCGTCCCCCGTGGACGTCGGGCCGGTCAAGGCGTTGGATGGGGAGGAGACCGTCGAGGTTGCCCCGGATGCGGCCGCTCCGTTCTCGGCCCTCTGCTTCAAGGTGATGGTCGACCCCTATGTTGGCAAGCTCTCGTTCATCCGCGTCTATTCGGGGACCCTCTCCTCGGAGGGGAACAACATCTTCAACGTCAAGAAGGGCGAGGACGAACGCATCAGTTCCTTCAAGCTGATGTGCGGCAAGGAGGGGAAGGACATCAAGGAGGTCGTCTCCGGCGACATCGTCGCGATCCCCAAGCTCCAGAGCACGAAGGTGGGGCACACCCTGGCCGTCAAGGGCGGTTCCTCCTGCCAGTTCGAGAAGATCGAGTATCCCAGCCCCGTCTACAGCGTGGCGGTCGTCGCCAAGAGCCGTGCGGACGAGGACAAGCTGGGCAACGCCATCTCCAAGACCCTGGACGAGGACCGCGGACTCACCTTCGAGAAGAACCCGGAGACGCACGACAACGTGCTGTCCGGGATGGGGGACCTGCACATCGACATCGTCCTGGCCCGCATGAAGGAGCGTTACGGGATCGAGCTGGAGACGCGGACGCCGCAGGTTCCCTACCGCGAGACCATCCGAAAGACCGCGGAGGCCCAGGGCAAGCACAAGAAGCAGAGCGGAGGGCACGGGCAGTACGGCGACGTCCACATTCGCTACAGCCCGCTGGAGCGGGGGGCCGGGTTCGAGTTCGTGGACAGCATCGTGGGCGGCGCGGTGCCGCGCAACTTCATTCCCGCGGTCGAGAAGGGGCTGCGCGAGTACATGGTCAAGGGGCCCCTGGCGGGCTTCCCGGTGGTCGATTTCCGCGCGGAGCTCTACTTTGGCTCGTACCACGACGTCGACAGCTCCGAGATGTCCTTCAAGCTGGCGACGCGCCTTTCCTTCAAAAAGGGGATCATGGACGCCTCTCCCGTGCTGCTGGAGCCTATCATGAACGTCGAGGTCACCGTCCCGGATCAGTACATGGGCGATGTAATGGGGGACTTCAACAGCCGCCGCGGCCGCATCATGGGCATGGAGGCCCACGGCCGGCTCCAGGTCGTCAAGGCCCAGGCCCCGCTTGCGGAGATGTTCCGCTACGCGATCGTGCTGCGCTCCATGACCTCGGGACAGGGCAGCTTCTCCATGGAGTACTCCCACTACGAGGAGGTCCCGGCCGAGATATCCAAGAAGGTCATCGCGGCCCACAAGGAGGAGGAAGAGGAGGAGTAGAGCACGTTTTTACCGGGAGCATGGCCGAACGGCCATGCTCCCTTGCCCCACATCCGTCATTGAGCGGATTGGAAAAGAAGGCTGTTTTTCGCGCTTCATGCCTGTCCATGCCGTCTGTTTTTCTTTCCCCCCCTCAATCAATAAATTGTCCCGGCTGTGCCTCCGGCAATGCTATACTGACGTCGTCGCGGTGAAATTGCCCCTGCTCGTGTGAGGTCTTTCTTCGAGCAGGGAAGCTTATGATGGGATTGAATTATGATGGAATCGAGGAGAGAGATGCCGACTGTTCCCCTGGCTGTGATCATCGCCACGAAGAACCGCAGTGAAGCGATCGAGAAATATGCGCTCGCCAGCTTGGAGCGCTCGGCGTTTCGAGATTTTGTCTGCGTGGTCTGGGACGCCAGCGACGACGAACGGACCCGAGAGACGGCGGAGGGCGGCGGCTGGTCTTTTCCCCTTCGGTATTTCAAGGCGCCTCGCCTCGGATTGACCTCACAGCGCAACGATGCGGTGGACCATGTCCTGGAGCATATCCCCTCCGTGCGTTATGTATTGTTTATCGATGACGACTGCGAATTGTCGCGGGACGCTTTGGGGGGAATCTCGATTACGTTTGAGAAAACGAATGTATCGGTGGTGAATTTGCCGATGCTTCCTCACGCGGGACAGAGGACCTGCGGATTGTCCTCCTGGATAAAGAAGAGGTGGGGGTGGAAGCATCACGGGGCTACGGAATTTTTATACAACTACGGATTCGATGAGGAGAAACCGGGAGGGGATGCGGACTGGGCCAGCGGCGGAGGAATGGCTTTGGACGTCGATGTTTTTCGTACCCTTGGATGCTTTTTCCCCGAGGATTTTCAGCGTTTTGGCGGCTATGCGCTGGGTGAGGATTTTGCGTTTTCCTTTTTTCTGCATAAAAAAATGGGGATGCGCATCGTCAATAGTTTAGGAGGACACTTTTTCCATTACCCAGCCGGCGGCGCTCGTCTGAACGTCGCCAACATGGCGGCCTCCAAGTGGTACAATTTTCATCTGCTGTTCGAGTGCCTCTACGACGACGTGCGAGGTCCGAGACTTTTGTGGCTGAAGATCAAGTTCAAGCTGTTCATGTTTGCGGCGGCCCTGAAGCTCCTGTTCCGGGCGCGGAGCCTCGATCTGCTCTCTCTGTTTCGTGGGATCGGCTCCGCTCGTGCGGCGCTACGCGAGTTCCACGCGGAACGAAGTATCAAAACCCTGTTTCGCCGTATCGACGGCATGGAGGAAAAGTAGATGAAGACAGCGCTGATCTCGGGAATCACCGGCCAGGACGGGGCCTATCTCGCCTCGTTTCTGCTGAGGAAGGGGTACGCCGTCCACGGCATCAAGCGACGCAGCTCGCTCTTCAATACCGCCCGCATCGACGGGCTCTACGAGGACCTGCACGAGGAGGATCCGCACTTTTTCCTGTATTATGGAGACCTGACGGATGCCAGCAACCTGATTCGCATCATCCAGCAGGTCAGGCCCGACGAGATCTACAACCTCGCCGCCCAGAGCCATGTTATGGTCTCATTTGAGACCCCGGAGTACACGGCCAACTCCGACGCACTGGGAACCCTGCGCCTCCTGGAGGCCATACGCATCCTGGGGCTGGAGGGCCATACGCGCTTTTACCAGGCATCGACCAGCGAGCTCTTCGGTAAGGTTCGGGAGACGCCTCAGACCGAGACGACGCCGTTCTATCCCCGCAGCCCCTATGCCGCGGCCAAGCTCTACGCCTACTGGATCACCGTCAACTACCGGGAGGCCTACGGCATCTTCGCCTCGAACGGCATCCTGTTCAACCACGAGTCGGAGCTCCGCGGCGAGACGTTTGTGACGCGCAAGATCACCCGTGCAGCGGCCCGCATCGCGCTGGGGCTCCAGGATAGGACATGGCTGGGAAACCTGGACGCCAAGCGCGATTGGGGACACGCTGAGGACTATGTCGAGGTCATGTGGCGCATCCTCCAGCACGACAGGCCGGACGACTTCGTCGTCGCGACGGGGGAGACCCATTCGGTACGCGAGTTCGCCTCGCTGGCCT
>CAJPSE010000106.1 GCA_905373185.1 uncultured Fretibacterium sp. | reverse complement strand
CGTTATGGGGGGAGACGGCGGGAATACGGCAGATCCGGCTCAGGGCCTCGACCATCTCGCCGCGAAGCCCTTCGACTGCTGAAAGCACCCTGTCCTTCACGAAAACTGCCTCCTCAAATCAGGGGGAATAAGCCTACAGGAAGATGCCGCGCAGCGCCTCGACGTCGGCGACGCGCTGGATGGCGGCCATGAAGGCGGCGCGGCGCATCTTGACGTTCTTGGCCTGGGCGTAATCCCAGACGCGCTTGAAGTTGCCCTTCATGATGTGGATCAGGCGGTTGTTGTACTCCTCCTCCGTCCAGAAGAAGCCCTGGAGGTTCTGCGCCCACTCGAAGTAGGAGCCGATGACACCGCCCGAGTTGGCCAGGAAGTCGGGGACGAGCGTAACGCCCTTGTCCGCGAGGATCTTGTCTCCCTCGGGGGTGACGGGGCCATTGGCGCCCTCGACGAGGTACTTGGCCTTCACCTTGTCCGCCGTCTTGTCGTTCAGGACGCCGTCGAGCGCGCAGGGGAACAGGAAATCACAGTCCGCGAACAGGACGTCCGAGACCCCCAGCTTCTCGCAGCCGTCGCAGGTGAATCCCTCCAGCAGCCTCTTGGGGTGCGAGGAGACCATCTCGAAGGCCTTCTTCAGGTCGATGCCCTTCGGGGAGTAATAGGACCCCGTGATGTCGCTGATGGCGACGACCTTGACCCCCGCCTCCGCCAGCGTCTTCGCCGTGAAGCTGCCGACGTTGCCGAACCCCTGGATGGCCGCCCGAATGCTCTCCGGGTTCTTGCCCAGGACCTTCATCAGCTCGAGGCCGCAGGTGGCGACGCCGCGGCCCGTGGCCTCGTTGCGCCCTCTGGAGCCCCAGTACGGGATCGGCTTACCCGTAAACACGCCCGGCTCCAGCTGGCCGCGCATCTTGGTGAGGGTATCGCTGAACCAGACCATCTCCTGGCCCCCCGTGTTGAGGTCCGGGGCGGGCACATCCTGCCAGGTCCCGACGATCGGCGCGATGCGGGCCGCGAAGGTGCGGGACATGCGCTCCTTCTCCTTCTTGGAGAGGACCAGGGGATCGCAGCAGATCCCGCCCTTGCCGCCGCCGTAGGGGATACCGGCCAGCGAACACTTCCAGGTCATGAGCATGGCCAGAGCCTCGCACTCGTCCACGTCCACGTCGGGATGAAAACGGATGCCACCCTTGGCCGGGCCGATGGCGGTGGAATGCTGCACCCTGTACCCCTTGAAAACCTGGACGGAGCCGTCGTCCATCTCCACGGGCACGGAGACCTCAAGCCTGCGCTCGGAGTTGCTCAAGATCGAGATGAGCTTGTCGTCGAGCCCCATCTCCTCCGCAGCACCATAGAAGTTCTTCAGTGCCGTATCCAGCAACACATTCGTAGCCGTCCTTCTCGTAACCGACATACCAGACACCTCCACACAATTTTTGTTGGCAAAGGAACCGGATGGAACTTGAAATCCTTACAGCGACACCTAACCTGGATCCACGCCTGCACGCGCCCGCAGGGGACTGCGGCATCCGCTAAAGAATAGCACAAGACGCATAAAAAATGCACCAAGAATCAAGTTTTCAATTTTTAGTTTTCAACTTTTAGCTTTCAACTTTTAGTTTTCAACTTTTTCATTCTCACCTCCAGCGGAGCCCTCGAAGGGCCTCTCGCCGTCCTGGGTCAAAAGCGTCACCCTCTGCTCCGCCCGCTCCAGGATTCCTCGGCTCTCCCGCACCAGGGAGACCCCGCGCTCGAAGGCCTCGAGCGCCTCGTCCAGAGGCATCGGCTCGGACTCGAGACGCCTCAGGATCTCATCCAACCGCTCCAGGTTATCGCCAAACGACATCGGCCCTTTCCCCTCCCAGCTTTCCGTTCCATACATGTCCCTATCCACACACTCCACCCCGCATTCCTCATCCTCACTGTGCGGACACAGGCTCGAGTCCATCGAATCTCTTCCTCGTTCGGACTCCTCAAAGTCCAGCCCCAGGACATTTTCCCTTTTGAAAAAATATGATAAAATCCTGAGGCAAAAATATGCAATCTCTCGGCGAGGAGTGGGCAAGGAGCCTATCCCCGTCCGGGTCGAAAAAAAATGGAGGGAAACTACAATGGCAAAGGTCTGTCAGTGTTGCGGACGCGGTCCCGCGACGGGGAACGCGGTCAGCCATTCCAATCGGCACACGCGTCGTCGTTGGCTGGTCAATCTTCAGAGTGTCCGAATCGATGCGGGCGATGGATCTACCTTCAAGGTCCGTGTGTGCACGAAGTGCCTGAAGTCCGGCTTCGTCAAGAGAGCGGCCTCGGCAGTCTGACCCTGCGGGGACGGAACGAAAGAGAAGCGGTACGGAATCCTTCGGGATTCCGTTTGTTTTTATGCCTCCCCATTTCATTCTCCCCGGGAGCGCGCTTCACCCCCCTCCTTCGCTTCATCCCCGCCGCAGCGCTCCTGCGGCCTCGTTTCCCTTGTTTGTGTATTCTACCGTAATCGGAAACAAAGGACAAACCCCTGCTTCGGAGGGCGCGAAAATTCGGGGGATGCGAACGGGGCTCCTCATGCCATGATTTTGGGAGATAGCACGGATCAAGAGCCATCGGCGGGACGATATAATACAATCACGGTAAGGAAGACGACGGAGGGGATCGCTATGGGGGCCGAGGACCGCTATTGCAAGACGTATTCCATCTCATGGGAGAGAATTCATCAGGACTGCAAGTCCCTTGCGGAGAGGCTCCACGGGATGGGAAGATGGGAGCGCATCGTGGGTATAGCCCGAGGGGGACTGGTCCCAACGGCGATCGTCGCGCGGGAGCTGAGCATCAGGCTGGTCGATACCGTCTGCATCTCGAGCTATACGCTCAGGACCCAGGGCAGGCCCAACGTCCTGAAGGGAATCGCTACCGAGGACGGAGGCCGGAACTGGCTCATCGTCGACGACCTGGTGGACACCGGCAAGACGGCACAGGTCGTGCGTGCCCTCCTTCCCAACGCCTGCTTCGCCGCGGTCTACGCAAAGCCCGAGGGGCGTCCCTTCGTGGACACCTTCATCACGGAGGTCTCCCAGGACACATGGATCCTCTTCCCTTGGGATGCGGAGTACGCCTACAGTAAGCCCCTCGTGGAGGACGCCTGAGCCGCGGACGTGAGGAAGCGGCAGAACCGCTCCTCACATCCCCCATCGGCTCACTCGGATCCAAACCGAGTCACGCCTGAAGATCCAGCGTCCTGCCCATACCCATCGACTGCAGGAGCTGGGTCATCGTCGCCTGCTGAAGGTCCATGACGTTCCTCAGCATCGACACCTGCACCGCGGAGCTTACCCGCGCGGCAGCCATCTCCATGGAGTACCTCGCAACATCTCCCGATATATCCATGGCATCTCACCTCCTTTCCGACGATATCTCGCATCCACCGCATCCCCAACAGGAAAGACATACCCCTGGCCGGTGCTCTGGATGGGGTTATACCTTTAGGAGAAATGCCGCTCTCGCGCGGGGGCGATGTGCTATGATGAAGACCGCGCGAATAACCGCCCGCATTCATTTCCCTATTCATTCCTTATCTTTCGGCGAAAGGGGCATGTCCATTTTGAACTGGGTTCATCTGCTGGAGACGCTGATGCTTATCTGCTTTGGGGCCGCCTGGCCGTTGTCGATCCTCAAATCCTGGAGGGCGCGCACGGCCAGGGGCAAGAGCCTTGGATTCCTCGCGGTGATCCTGCTGGGGTACACGGCCGGAATCGCAAAGGTGTACCTGGTGGACGGCATCCAAGGCTTCCTGCTCATCCCCTACTCCATCAACTTCATACTCGTGGGGACCGAGACGGTCCTCTACTTCCGGAACACACGGCTCGACCGGCAGTCCGAACGGGAGGCGGATGCCCGAACCCGGCGGTGAGGCCAGGTAGAAGCCTAACGGTCGCCGGGGCCCTCTCGGCGTGCCCCGGCGCCTATCCCCCGCTCCTCGTCGGTGCCTGGGACCAGCGAGTCGCAGACTGCCGCGCAGATGCCCGCCACGGCCATAGGGGTCTTCAGGATGGCCCAGAGCATGCCCCCCAGGGTCTGAACGAGCGCGCTGCAGGCCGGGTTCATGAAGAGCTCCTGATTTTTCTCCACCCATCCGGGCAGGCCCAGCGCCATCAGGAAGGAGAACCCCACGATGAGCACGTTGCGCTGGCTCCCCATATCCGCGCGCATCAGGACCTGAATGCCCAGGGCGCCGATGGTTCCGAAGAGCGCGATGTAGGCCCCTCCGATGATCGGCGACGGCATGGTCGCTATGAGTGCGCCCAGCTTTCCGACGAAGCTCATGAGGATCAGCAGGATCGCCCCGGTTCGGACCACCCACCGGGACGCCACCCCTGTGAGGCCGATCAGCCCGACGTTCTCCGTATAGGAGGTCGTCCCCACCGAGCCGAAGAGCCCTGACAGGGCGCAGTTCAGGCCCTCGGCTCCGATACCCCGGCTGATGGTCGCCTCGTCCGGGTCCTCTATCCCCGAGGCGTAGGAGACCGAATGGTAGTCCCCGATGGACTCGATCATCACGGCGAAAAAGCCCGCGAGCATCGCGCCGAAGGCCAGCAGGCTGAACTTCGGGGGGCCCCAGGGCATAAGGATATCGTAGCGCAGCCAGGGGGCCTCGGCCACCCGGCCCAGGCTGATGTGGGCGGGGTGCCCCTCGGGGAACACCCCGGCGTGCGACAGCCCGAGGCAGACCAGGTAGGTGATGACGATGGCGGAGAGGATGGCGAAGATGTTGACGTACTTGTTCCGGCTCACCAGGCTGAACAGGAAGATCAGGAAAACGACCGCCAGGGATGCGGGCCAGTAGTTGGCGGCGTTACCCTGGATGGCGACGGGTGCGAGCGAAAAACCTATTGCCATGATCACGGGGCCGATGACCACCGGGGTGATGACCTTCCGGACATAGCCCACGATTCCGCTGTACCCGACGACGGACAGAAGGATGCCGCCGAGAATGAGCGCCCCGCCGATGTACTGCATCACGGCCTCCGGTCCCATGGCCTTGTACGCCCCGATCACGGTCATCACCGAGGGGATGAAGCTGAAGCTCGACCCCTGAACGATGGGAAGTCCCGACCCCAGCCTGGGGTGCGTCTGGATGAGGGTCGCCACCCCCATGCCGAAATAGACGCACGAGATGAACGCCGCGATCTGAAGCACATCCATCCCCATCGCCGGTCCAAATATCAGTGGAACCAGCGTGGTCGCACCGAACAGCGTCAGCACGTGCTGGATCCCGGCGAGGACCATGATGGGGAAGGGGGGATTGTCGTTCAATCCATAGATCAGTTTTTTTGCCATCGACTATACCTCCTGAAAGATATTTTCCTCTTCGCAAAAAGGCAGGGCAGCCGGACCGCCCGCCCAAGCGACATTCCTTGCAGCATTCACCTTAGTCCGCTCAGCGGCAGGCCCACGGGGGCACCATCCCCCAGGCCCCCCTGAGCTCCGCGGCATGGCGGTCGACCTCGGGATCCACGTTCCTCAGACACTCGTAAAAAGCCCTAGAATGGTTCATCTCCCTCAAATGACAGAGTTCATGCAGCAGGACATGCCGTACGAGCCCAGAGGACAAAAAGAGAAGCCGCGCGTTCAGGTTGACGTTCCCCTTGGACGAGCAGCTTCCCCATCGGCTCTTCATCTCCTTGACCGCAATCCGCCCCACCGTGAAACCGTGCTCCACCGCCAGCTCCGTCAGAAGTCGAGGCAGGACCTCCCGCGCGCGTAAGAGAACCCACCGCCGCAGTGCGGCCAGGGCCTCCTCCCTGCAAAAGTTCCGAGGCAAGCGCACGACCCCGTCCCGAGCCAAAGTCCTCTGCGACGCGGAGTCCGAGAGCTCGACCCGCCAGGTCTCCTCCAGGGCCCTCAGGACGATGCGCTCCGGAACGGGGACCGTCTGACGGCGGGGCCGAGTGGAGGACAAGAGCTTCATCCGTTCGAGGTTCTTCAATATCCAGGCCTTGTGAGGTTCGATCAGGAGCCTGATCTTCCGCAGCGAGTCCAGGCCTGCCGGCACGACCACCGTCACGCCTCCGCCCCCGACGATCAGCCGCAGGCGCCTGGCCCGTGCGC